>NZ_JAHXNQ010000019.1:0-119147 GCF_023148575.1 Pseudomonas sp. EYE_354 | reverse complement strand
GGTACGCGACTTCACGGCACCACAACCCCGCTATAGGGGGGAGTTTCTACAGCAGGATTGTTGCCAAAAAGAATGCGCCCCTTGGGGCGCATTCTTTTGTTCGGTCAACAATCACCCATCAGGCAATCGCATCCCAAGCCCGATCACCTTTCTCGTCCTTGATGCGAGTCGGCAACCCCATCACGTCCAGCGCTTTGAGGAACGGGCCAGCCGGCAGTTCCTCGACGTTGGCCATGTGTTTCACATCCCACTCGCCACGGGCTACCAGCAGCGCGGCGGCGACGGGTGGAACACCGGCGGTGTAGGAGATGCCCTGGCTGTCGGTTTCGGCAAAGGCGTCTTCGTGGTCGGCCACGTTGTAGATAAACAACTCACGTGGCTGGCCATCCTTGGTGCCTTTGACCAGATCGCCGATGCAGGTCTTGCCGGTGTAGCCAGGGGCGAGCGAAGACGGGTCGGGCAGTACGGCCTTGACCACTTTCAACGGCACCACTTCCAGGCCTTCGGCGGTCTTGACCGGCTTCTCGGAGAGCAGGCCGAGGTTGTTCAGCACGGTGAACACGTTGATGTAGTGCTCGCCGAAGCTCATCCAGAAGCGCACGTTGGGCACGTCGAGGTTTTTCGACAGCGAGTGCACTTCATCGTGACCGGTGAGGTAGAGGTTCTGCGAACCGACCACCGGCAGGTCGTCGGTACGTTTGACTTCGAACATGGTGTTGCTGGTCCACTGGCTGTTCTGCCAGCTCCACACCTGTCCGGTGAATTCGCGGAAGTTGATTTCCGGGTCGAAGTTGGTGGCGAAGTATTTGCCATGGGAGCCGGCATTGACGTCGAGAATGTCGATCGAATCAATGCGGTCGAAATGCTGTTGCTGCGCCAGCGCGGCATACGCGTTGACGACACCTGGGTCGAAGCCCACGCCAAGGATGGCGGTGATGTTCTTCTGTTTGCACTCTTCCAGGTGGTTCCACTCGTAGTTGCCGTACCACGGCGGGGTCTCGCAGACCTTGCCCGGCTCTTCGTGGATGGCGGTGTCGAGGTACGCAACGCCGGTATCGATGCAGGCACGCAGTACCGACATGTTGAGGAACGCGGAACCGACGTTGATGACGATCTGCGATTCGGTTTCACGGATCAGGGCCTTGGTCGCTTCCACGTCCAGGGCGTTCAGCGCGAAGGCTTTGATATCGGCGGGTACTTTGAGGCTACCCTTGGCCTTGACGCTGTCGATGATGGCCTGGCATTTGGAGATGTTGCGCGACGCGATAGCAATACGACCGAGTTCGTCGTTGTGCTGCGCGCACTTGTGGGCCACCACCTTGGCGACACCTCCTGCACCAATGATAAGAACGTTCTTTTTCAATTGCTTTTGCTCTCCTAATATCCGCCAGCTTACGAAAGGCTGGACAGGTAGTCGTCGTAACCAAATTCACGAACCACTTCGACTGTACCGTCGAGTTGTTTCACTACGATGGACGGCATTTTCAGGCCGTTGAACCAGTTTTTCTTGACCATGGTGTAGCCCGCGGTGTCGATGAACGACAGCCGATCGCCGATGGCCAACGGACGATCAAATTGGTATTCGCCGAAGATATCCCCGGCCAGGCAGGATTTGCCGCACACCATGACGGTGTGCTCACCCTCGCTCGGCGCCAGCTTGGCGTTGAGGCGGTAGATCAGCAAGTCCAGCAGGTGGGCTTCGATGGAGCTGTCGACCACGGCGAGGTTTTTGCCGTTGTAGAGGGTGTCGAGCACGGTCACTTCCAGGGAAGCGCTGTTGGTGATCGCCGCTTCGCCGGGCTCCAGGTACACCTGCACGCCGTACTTCTCGGAGAATGCCTTCAGCCGCGCGCAGAAGGCGTCCAGTGCATAGCCTTCACCCGTGAAGTGGATGCCGCCGCCGAGGCTCACCCACTTGACCTTGTGCAGCAGCGCGCCGAAGCGTTCTTCGATGGTGCACAGCATCTTGTCGAACAGGCTGAAGTCGCCGTTCTCGCAGTTGTTGTGGAACATGAAGCCGGAGATCTGCTCGATCACGCCTTCGATCTTCTCCGGGTCCCATTCGCCCAGGCGGCTGAACGGACGCGCCGGGTCTGCCAGCAGGTAATCGGAGCTGCTCACCTGCGGGTTCACCCGCAGGCCACGGGTCTTGCCTTCGCTGCGTTCGGCAAAACGCTGCAACTGGCTGATGGAGTTGAAGATGATCTTGTCGCAGTTATCCAGCATCTCTTCGATTTCATCGTCGGCCCAGGCCACGCTGTAGGCGTGGGCTTCACCTTCGAATTTCTGGCGACCGAGCTTCAATTCATAGAGCGACGAGGAGGTCGTGCCGTCCATGTATTGTTGCATCAGGTCGAACACCGACCAGGTGGCAAAGCACTTGAGCGCCAGCAGAGCCTTGGCGCCGGACTGCTCGCGCACGTAAGCAATCTTCTGCATGTTGACCAGAAGCTTCTGTTTATCGATGAGGTAGTACGGCGTTTTGATCATTTTTGAGAGCCTGCGGCGGTGCCTGCCAAAAAAGGACACGCATTGTGCCCGCACTTGGTCAGGATCGAAAGGTTAGCCGGCGGATTTTGCGCGCCGGGTTTTCAAGCATAGCCCCGGAGTATGACTATCCAAGGGCATACATCGGCCCGGTGTGGGAGGGGGCGGCTGCCATCAAACCGTCATCTTCCCACCACTGTCCTGCCACATTTGCTCGTTACTGTCCTCGCCAATGAGATCGATCTCAAGCGAGTGACAATGACTGATTTGAAAGACGTTGCGCGGCTGGCCGGTGTATCCCGTGCCACCGCCGCCCGTACCTTTGCCTCCCCTGAGCAGGTGCGCATGGCCACCCGCGAACAGGTGTTCGCCGCCGCCCGTGAGCTGGGCTTTCGCCCTAATTTGCTGGGCCGCCAACTGCGCCTGCAAACCACCAACCTGATTGGCGTGGTGGTACCCAACCTGCTCAACCCGGTGTTCGCCGAACAGTTCCAGGCCATGGAGCGGGCGGCGCGTTTGCGCGGTTACAGCCTGGTGTTGGCGACCACCGACTACAGCGCCGAGCGCGAGTGCAGCGTGGTCGAAGAACTGCTGCGCCAGCGGGTGGACGGCCTGGTGCTGACCGTCACCGATGCCGAAAGCAACAGCGTGCTCAGCAGCCTGAATTCCGAGAAAACGCCGTTCGTGCTGGCCTATCACCAACCCAGCAACCCCAACTACAGCGCCGTGTCGGTCGACAACCGCGCCGGCATGGCCATGGCCACCCGTTATTTGCTGGACGCGGGGCACCGGCGTATCAGCATGGTCGCCGGGCCCGCGTTGCAGTCCGACCGTGCTCGCCTGCGCTATGCCGGCTATTGCGATGCGATGAACGCCTACGGCCTCAAAAGCCGCCCGGTGATCGAGATGTCGGCCCACACCCAGGCCGATTTTGCTGCGATCCAGCCGGCGCTCGCGGGCGCCGAGGCACCCACCGCTCTGGTGTGCTCCAACGATTTTCTGGCCATCAGCCTGATCGCCGAGCTGCGCCGCAACGCCTGGCATGTACCGCAGCAGCTCTCGGTGATGGGCTTCGATGGCATCGCCCTCGGCACCCAGATGCACCCGACCCTGTGCAGCGTGGTGCAGCCCATTGCGCTGCTCGCCAGCACGGTAATTGACCAACTGCTGGCGCAGATCGCCGGCAACGATCCGATTTCCCATTGCCTGCCTTGCCATATCCGGCCGGGCGACAGTACTCAACCCCTTGAGGAGTCCCTTGATGCGCGCATTCCGTAAAACCCTGGCAGCGGTGCTGCTGTGTGGCATGGCCGGCCTGGCCCAGGCCGCCGACACCGCGATTTGCTACAACTGCCCGCCGGACTGGGCCGATTGGGGCACCCAGCTCAAAGCCATTGCCGCCGACACCGGCGTCCAGGTGCCGCTGGACAACAAGAACTCCGGCCAGTCGCTGGCCCAACTGGTGGCAGAGAAGGCCGCACCGGTGGCCGACGTGGTGTATTACGGCGTGACCTTCGGTCTGCAGGCGCAAAAAGCCGGCGTGGTCGAGGGTTACAAGCCCAAGGGCTGGGAACAGATCCCCGCCGGCCTGAAAGACCCGGCCGGGCAGTGGTTCGCGATCCACTCCGGCACCTTGGGCATCATGGTCAACGTCGATGCCCTGGGCGGCCTGCCGGTGCCGCAAAGCTGGGCCGACCTGCTCAAACCCGAATACAAAGGCATGGTCGGTTACCTCGATCCCTCCAGTGCCTTTGTCGGCTACGTTTCCGCAGTGGCAATCAACCGCGCCCTGGGCGGCGATCTGGACAACTTCGCGCCGGCTATCGACTACTTCCAGAAACTGGCCAAAAACGCCCCCATCGTGCCCAAGCAGACGGCCTACGCACGGGTGCTGTCCGGTGAGTTGCCGATCCTGGTGGACTACGACTTCAACGCCTACCGCGCACGCTACAAAGACAACGCCCACGTTGATTTCGTGATC
The DNA here is from genome assembly GCF_023148575.1 of Pseudomonas sp. EYE_354. Lineage (NCBI taxonomy): Bacteria > Pseudomonadati > Pseudomonadota > Gammaproteobacteria > Pseudomonadales > Pseudomonadaceae > Pseudomonas > Pseudomonas sp. EYE_354. The sequence goes on along the minus strand of NZ_JAHXNQ010000019.1, from coordinate 114,679 downwards.
CCCAAGGAAGGCAGCATCAGCGTGCCCTATGTGATGAGCCTGGTGGCCAACGCGCCGCACCGCGCCAACGGCGAGAAGGTGCTGGATTTTGTGCTCTCCGACGCCGGCCAGGCGCTGTGGGCCAAGGCTTACCTGCGCCCGGTGCGCCCGGTGCAGATGCCGGCTGAGGTCGCCGCGCAATTTCTGCCGGACAGCGACTACGCCCGCGCCGGTGTGGTGGATTACCAGAAAATGGCCGCCGTGCAGGAAGCCTTCGCCGCCCGCTACTTGAACGAGGTCAAGTAAGTGGCAACGTCGTCCAAACATGCGGCCCTGGCGTTGGCCCCGGCCTTTGCGGTGCTGCTGGCGTTCTGGTTGTTGCCGCTGGCGCACTTGATCGTGCTGGGCACCGAGAGCCGCGACAGCCATGGCAGCGGTTATTGGCAAGTGCTCAGCAGCGCACAGTACGTGGGCAGCCTGGTGCAAACCTGTGTGCTGGCGATGGTGGTCACGTTCGCGGCCTTGCTGGTGGGCGGTATCAGCGGGGTGTTCCTCGCGCGGCAGCAGTTCTTCGGGCGCTCGGCGCTGGTGGCGCTGCTCACGTTTCCGCTGGCGTTTCCCGGCGTGGTGGTGGGCTTTCTGGTGATCCTGTTGGCGGGGCGCCAGGGATTGCTGGCGTCCCTGGGCCTGCACCTGGCCGGTGAGCGCTGGATCTTCGCCTACTCGTTGGCCGGGTTGTTCGTGGGCTACCTGTACTTCTCGATCCCACGGGTGATCCTCACGGTGATGGCCGCTTGCGAGAGTCTCGACCGCAGCCTCGAAGAAGCCGCGCATTCCTTGGGCGCGGGACATTGGCGCGTGGTGTGCGACGTGATCGTGCCGGGCCTCGCGCCAGCGCTGGCGTCGTGCGGGGCGATCTGTTTTGCCACGTCCATGGGCGCCTTCGGCACGGCCTTTACCTTGGGCACGCGGCTGAACGTCACCCCGGTAGCGATCTACAACGTGTTCACCAATTACGCCAACTTTGCCGTGGCGGCAGCGCTGTCGGTGGTGCTGGGCGCGGTGACGTGGGCGGTGTTGCTGCTCACGCGGCGCCTGGTGAAAAACGCGGGGACGGTCCTGTGAAGCGCTCATCGCTGTTCGTGGTGCAACTGCTGTTCACCCTGCTGGTGTGCGCCTTCATGTTGGTGCCGGTGCTCATGTCGCTGGTGGCCGGGTTGACGCGCAACTTCTTTGTCGGTGTGTCCAGCGGCCTGACCTTCGACTGGCTGGTGCAGGTGTGGCAGGCCTATTCACCGACCGTGTGGCTGTCGCTGCAACTGGCCGTGGCCTGCGCGGTGTGCGTGTGTGTGGTCGGCGTTCCGGCGGCCTACGCCCTGGTGCGCATGAACAACCGCTTCAGCCGCGCCTTTGAAGAGTTGATGGTGCTGCCGGTGGCGATGCCGGGCCTGGCCAGTGCGCTGGCGTTGCTGCTGACCTACGGGCAGTTCGGCACGTTTCGCAGCAGTTGGGTCTTCATCCTGGTCGGGCATGTGCTGTTTACCCTGCCATTTCTGGTACGCCCGGTGATGGCGGTGATGCAGCGCCAGCAACTGCCGGTGTTGGAAGAAGCGGCTGCCAGCCTGGGCGCCGGCCCCATCAAACGCTTTTTCAGCGTGGTGGTGCCCAACTGCCGGGCGGGGATTCTGGCCGGGGTGCTGATGGTGGTCACCTTGTCCCTGGGTGAATTCAACCTGACCTGGATGCTGCACACGCCAATGACCAAAACCCTGCCGGTGGGCCTGGCCGACAGTTATGCCTCGGCGCGTCTGGAAATCGCCAGTGCCTACACCCTGATCTTTTTGCTGATGATCGTGCCGCTGCTGATTGCGTTGCAGGCCATCAGTGCCCGTTTGTCCCGTGGAGAGCGTCGATGACCGCTATCACTATCCGCCTGCAAGGCTGTCGCAAGGCATTCGCCGACGGCACCGTGGCCGTGCATGACCTGAACTTGACCGTCGAAGGCGGCGAAACCCTGGCGATCCTCGGACCGTCCGGCTGTGGCAAAACTACCACCCTGCGTCTGATCGCCGGCCTGGAACGCCCGGACATCGGCCAGGTGCTGTTCGGTGACACGGATGTGACGCGTCTGCCCATCGAGCGGCGTGATGTGGGCATGGTGTTTCAGAACTACGCGCTGTTTCCCAACCTCGATGTGGCGGGGAACATCGTCTATGGCCTGAAGATTCGCGGCGTGGCGCCGCGCGAGCGTACTCAGCGTTGCGAAGAGCTGCTGGAGCTGGTGGGTTTGCAACAGCACGGCAAACGCAGCATCCATGAGTTGTCCGGCGGCCAACGCCAGCGCGTGGCGCTCGCCCGGGCCCTGGCACCGCGCCCCAAGGTGCTGCTGCTCGATGAACCGCTGGCAGCCCTCGATGCGCAATTGCGTGAGCGCCTGCGCAGTGAGCTCAATGAACTGCTGCGGGGCCTGGGCATTACCTCGGTGTTCGTCACCCACGACCAGGGCGAAGCCATGGCCCTGGGCGACCGCATCCTGGTGATGGAGCACGGGCGCATCGCGCAACTGGCCAGCCCACGGGAGATCTACCAGAAACCTGCGAATGCCTTCGTCGCCGGTTTCGTCGGCAACCTGAACGCTTTTGAGGTCATCGAGCCGTCCACTCACGGCTTGAAAGTCTGCGGCGGCGAGTTGCCCTGGCACGAAGCTAATCTGCCCAATACCGTGTACTGCCGCCCCGAACACCTGCGGGTGATGGAGCACGAAGGGCATCTGCACGGGCATCTGCTCGCGCAGTTTTTCCAGGGCGCCCAAAGTCGCCTGCTGGTGGACGTAGGCGGCCCGCAACCGCTGTTGGTGGACTGCAGCGACAACCACCTGTACGCCGTCGGCGCGCCGATGGCTCTGGCAGTTGCGCCGCATAAATTGTTCACCCTCAATGCATGAGAGTCTGCTTGTGAATCGTCCGTTTTTAGTCGCACAGATCAGCGACCTGCACCTTAAAGCCGGCCAGCGCCTCACCTATGGCGTTGTGGATACCCTGGGCGCGCTGCGCCGTGCCGTCGACCACCTGAATGCCAGCCAGCCACGGCCGGATATCGTGGTGGTCAGCGGCGACCTGGTGGACTTCGGCCGCGCCGATGAATACGCCGTGCTGCACCCGGAACTCGCGCGCCTGCACATGCCGTGCTACCTGGTGCCGGGTAACCATGACAGCCGTGGGCCGCTGTTGGATGCATTCAGCGACCACGCCTACTTGCCGCGTTCGGCAGACGGCCCGTTGGATTGGGTGGTGGACGCGCATCCGCTGCGACTGATTGGCCTGGACTCCACCATTCCCGGTGGCCACGGCGGCCAGTTGCTCGACAGCCAGGTGCAGTGGCTCGACGCCCAACTGGCGTTGCGCCCCGATATGCCGACCTTGCTGATCCTGCATCACCCGCCCTTTATCAGCGGCATCGGCCATATGGACCGCGAACCCTTTATCAATGCCGCCGCCCTGGAAGCGGTCGTCGCCCGCCACCCGCAAGTGGAACGCCTGTTATGCGGGCACCTGCACCGGCCGATGCAGCGACGCTTCGGTGGCAGCCTCAGTTGTGTGTGCCCCGGCACGTCCCATCAGATCGTGCTGGATTTGCAGGCGGCGGCGCCTGCGCATTTCAACCTGGAGCCGGCGGGGTATCTGTTGCATCGCTGGGAGGCACAGCAAGGGCTGATCAGCCACAACGGCGTGTTCGGGGACTACCCGGGCCCGTATCCGTTTTATGACGCTCATGGATTGATTGACTGAGGTTGTACGGAGGTTTCACTTCACTCAACTGACTCGCTGAATAACCGTTAACGCCGCGGCCAACTTAACGTGTGGCCGACGGCATCCTGCTGCTCTTTTTTGCGCCCGGAACTTGGATTCCGCGCCGGAGTTCGTCCTGATGAAAGCAACGTTGAATGTATTGAGTCTGTTGACCGGTGGCTTGGGTATTGTCCTGAGCCCCTTGGCTTCTGCGGACTTTTTGAGCGACAGCAAAGCCAACCTGGGCCTGCGTAACTTCTATTTCAATAACGATAACCGCGACGGAACGGCCGCGCCGTCCAAGACGGAGGAGTGGGGCCAGGCTTTTATCCTCAACTACCAGTCGGGCTTTACCGACGGCACCGTAGGGTTCGGCCTGGATGCCATCGGCATGCTTGGTGTGACCCTCGACAGCGGCGGCGGGCGCCATGTGGGCAGCTCGATGATCCCCAACGATGACGGCAAAGCCGCTGACAACTGGGCTCGTGGCGGCGCCACGGCCAAAGCGCGCTTTGCCAAGACCGAAGCGCGCTACGGCTACCTGCGCCCGAACCTGCCGATTCTGGTGAGCAACGACGGGCGCCTGTTGCCGCAGTCGTTTGAGGGTGGGCAAGTCACCAGCAACGACATCGACAACCTGACGCTGGTCGGCGGCCAACTGCAACACACCACCGGCCGTGGTTCCAGCGACAGCAGCGGCCTGGCCGCGGCCGGTGGCACCCGTGAAAGCAACAAATTCACCTACGCCGGCGCTGACTACAAACTGACCAAAGACCTGATGCTGCAGTACTACTACGCCAACCTCGAGGACTATTACCAGCAACACTTCGCCGGGTTGATCCACGTGTTGCCGCTGGGCGAATACGGCTCGTTGAAGACTGACCTGCGCTACTTCAAGACCACCGCCGACGGCAAAAACAGCAGCGCCGCCGGCCGTGCCGAAGGCTACAAGTTCGGCGGTTACACCAAGAACGGCAACGGTGAAATCGACAACAACACCTGGAGCGCGGCGTTCATCTACTCCCTGGGCCCGCACGCGATCACCGCCGGTTATCAGCAAGTCTCGGACGACAGCAACTTCGCCCAACTCAACCAGGGCGGCCTGGTGGGCAAAGGCGAGGGCGGTGCCAGCCTGTACCTCTACACCGACCGCACCGTGCAAACGTTCATCCAGGCCGGCGAGCGCACGGCGTTTGCACAGTATGCGTATGACTTCGCATCCCTCGGCGTACCGGGCCTCAAGGCGTCGGTGATGTACCTCAAGGGCGAGCATATCCTCACCGCCAGCGGCAACGATGCCAGCGAGTGGGAACGGGATATCTCCCTGGATTACGTGGTGCAGAGCGGCACGTTCAAGAACGTCGGGTTTGGCTGGCGCAACGGGATGTCCCGCAGTGAAGTGGCGCGGGACCAGGATCAGAACCGGTTGTTTGTGAGCTATTCGATTCCGTTGATGTAAGACCCGCTGGCCCCTGTTGCGAGGTGCAGATTAGCTCGCAACAGGGGCGTTTCATGGCCTGTATTTATCGGATGGCGGCGGTCCAGCTACGCCCGTCATCCTTGGACTGCAGCAAGTTGCCGTTGACCATTGAGGCGAACACCGATTTGCCGTCGCGGCTGTAGAAGAACTCATTGATCAGGGTGGGGGAGAGTGCGGTCGTTTCGGTCCATGTAGTGCCACCGTTTTGCGTATAGGCCATGCGCATATCGGAATAGAGCACATAGTGCAGGGCGACGCCGTTGTTCTTGTCCCTGAAGTTGGAGCCAAACATATATCGCGTGTGGGTCGAGTCTTGCCAGGTCTTGCCGTGGTCATGGCTTTCATAGGGGTTGAAAATCATTGATGCCGCACAGCTGCAATGCAGCACGCCATCGTTGGAAGCCCAGAACAGAGAAATGCCACCCGGCAGCGGGTAGAGCGCGGACTGCCGGTTTTCAAGATTCAACACGCCGACCTTGTCACCGGGCACAGAGCTGACCAACTCGTTTCCCAGCAAGTAAGACCTGGTAGGGAACAGCTCAGAGAGCGCGCGCAGGGAGAGTTCCTTTTCGTAGCGCGCCAACTGCGTCCAGTGATCGCTACCCAGTGGTGCGCTGTGAATGTAGATACTGTTTCCGCGCAATGTGGTTGCGATGACCTGGTCCTTCCATTGGTGCAAGTTGGTAACGACGCCAAAAGGCAGGTTGCCTCGGATGGACCGCCAATGCCTTCCTTGGTCATCCGATTGACGCAATGTGCCCAATTCCCCGCCTGCCAGCCAGGTTCCGGCGCCGGTGACGAGGGCCGATTCGATGGCGTTGCGCACCCCTACATCATGCGCAACGGCGGGTTGTCCGGGCGTCCATTCATAGATCACGCCGTTGGCACTGGCGTAGATAAAAGTGTTTTCGGTAGTCTGCTGCAGCGACATAACGCCGAAGCTGAGGGCTTTGCTCAGTTCAAAGGCGCTTGTCATGTCGGCCTTTACGGTTTGCCCATCCCATGACAGCGTTGGCTTGGCGAGCAGCGGGCTCAGACCGGGAAATAAGGCTTGGACACGCTCTCGCGTGGACTCGTTGGCGGGGGCCTGACTATGCACAAATACCAGGCGGTCCTTGACCGGCGTCTGGATAATGACCCCTAAGTCAGTCAGCTGACCGCTTTGCACAGCAAAGCGGCTGAAGTCCGAACTGATATCGACTTCGTTGCTGACACACATTGCGCCGCATTGGCCTGCGTTGAACTGTCCCAGGCGATAAGTGCCTGGCGGTAATGAGCCGGCGTAGATGGCTGATCTGGAAGTGGCTTCTTCGTTTTTACGCAGTGAGAACTTGTCGCCGTGCTCACCTGTGGGGCTGCTCACACGCTCAAGGGTAATGGTCTGCCAGTTCTTGAAAAAAAAGCTGACATTGGGGCTGTTGACCAGAATCTGAACCATGACGGCACCATCCGACGCCCTGTCGATTTGGGCGTCGCGAGGTTGGATTTGCATACAACCTGTGAGAATGAGGAGCAGGCATAACAGACTGCGTATCTTCACCGGGAAAGTCCTTTTTCGGGGGTGGCGCTAGGGTGGCGGAACGAGGGAGTGCGTAGCTTTTAGTACACACCACGTAGAACGTCAACTTGACGCGCAAGCCGCGTTCGCAAGGCTCAATGACTTCACATGGGTCGCGGTCCCGTCGCTTATCGGCTGAAAACCGCAGCGCCGATAAAACGCGGCAGCTTCGGGTGTGTCGGTGAACAACCGTACTTCTTCAAATTTCAGGGCGGCGTGGTCCAGCAGTGCTTGCACCAGGGTGCGCCCCAACCGGCGTCGACGCACGTGAGTGGCGACGTATACCCGGCGCAGCCGACCGACCGTTGGCCCGGCATGGGGATCCTGGGTAATGCCACCGATGGCGACCAATTGGTCTTGGTAAAACACGCCTAACAGGCATTCGCCTGGCCGACTGAATCGGTTGGTGTGGTTGTCCCATTCGGTGATCAGCCGTGTCAGGAACCCGAATCCTTCGCTGATGGCCTGGGCCTCCAACGCGCGTACCGCTTGGGGAAGGTCTATCAGTGGGCGTATCGAAACGCCGTCGTCGTAGAGGTCGCTGAGTGGGTGACGCTCTTGCATATCGATTGAACTCGCCTTCTTGTGAGCACGCGTAACTGTACTTCCATGACAGGGCCTCGTGCGCAGATCGGTCTTAATCACAAAGGCGGTTTAGTGGTCTGAGCGGCCGGGTTGCTGGCCTGCCACAAACGTACAAGATCCGCCCCGGAGCGCCTGAGTAGACTGGCCGCACTTCTTTCAGCAGGTCTCCCATGGATATCTTTCTCTACGCGTTCAGCGTCATGTACAGCCCCGGTCCCGTGAACTTCATGGGGCTCAATGCCGGCCTCACCGGCAAGTTGCGCCGCTCTACCGGGTTTTTCATCGGGGTGGGCTGCGCGATGATGGTGATGTTCGTGCTGTTTGGCTACACCGGTGAAGCAATCATTTCCCAAGCGGCGTTGCCTTATATCTCCTTGGCGGGCGGTGTCTACACGCTTTACCTGGCGTACCAGGTGTTCACCGCGCGTACAGTGGTTGACGAAGGGTCAAGCGTACCGACCAAATCCTTAACGTTCTGGAACGGCCTGGTGATCCAACTGCTCAACCCCAAGGGCGTCATGGCGGTGTTGCCGATCACCAGCGTGATGCTGCCGGCGGCGCATATCACCGGCGCGGCCATCGCCGGGGTGTCGGCCCTGCTGGCGTTGGGTGCCGTGGGGGCGCCGTGGGTGTATGCGCTGCTCGGGGCGATGCTGGGGCGGCGGATCAGCGGCCATTCGGCCTTCACCCTGTTCAACCGTTGCATGGGCCTGGCGCTGGCGGTGTGCGCGGTGTTCATGTTCCACGCGTTTTATCTGCATGTCATTCGAACATGAGTAGAACTTGTGACGATCTAAAATAAAATGAGTTTGTCTCACTATCGATGCGTGTCGACAATGGCTGCCATATCTATTCGACATTGGAGTTGTAAGTCATGGCAGTCGCTCATTCCCTTGGATTTCCGCGCATTGGACGCGACCGTGAACTGAAAAAAGCGCAGGAAGCGTTTTGGAAGGGCGAACTTGACGAAGCCGGCCTGCGCGCCGTGGGGCGTGACTTGCGCAAAACCCATTGGGACCTGCAGAAACAGGCCGGCATCGAATTGCTGCCCGTCGGTGACTTCGCCTGGTACGACCAGGTGCTCACGCATTCGCTGATGTTCGGTGTAATCCCGCCGCGTTTTCGCCCAGCGGATGGCAAGGCCACCCTGCAGACGCTGTTCGGCATGGCCCGCGGTGTCAGCGACAGCTGCTGCGGCGGTGCCCACGCCCAGGAAATGACCAAGTGGTTCGACACCAACTACCACTACCTGGTCCCTGAATTCAGCGCTGACCAGCACTTCCACCTGGGTTGGGACCAATTGTTCGAAGAGGTCCAGGAAGCCCGCGAGCTGGGCCACACCGTCAAGCCGGTGGTGATCGGCCCGTTGACTTACCTGTGGCTGGGCAAGGTCAAGGGCGCTGATTTCGACAAGCTGGACCTGCTCGATCGCCTGCTGCCGTTGTACGGCCAGATCTTCCAGCGTCTGGCGGAACTGGGCGTGGAGTGGGTGCAGATCGACGAACCGATCCTGGTGCTGGACCTGCCGCAGGAGTGGAAAAACGCTTTTGAGCGCGCCTATAACCTGATCCAGCGCGACCCGCTGAAAAAACTGGTGGCCACGTACTTCGGTGGCCTGGAAGAGAACCTTGGCCTGGCCGCCAACCTGCCGGTCGACGGCTTGCATATCGACCTGGTGCGCGCGCCGGAACAGTACCCGACCATCCTCGACCGCCTGCCGGCGTACAAGGTGTTGTCCCTGGGGGTAGTCAACGGCCGTAACGTATGGCGCTGCGACCTGGAAAATGCCCTGGCGACCTTGCGGCATGCCCATGAAAAATTGGGCGATCGCCTGTGGGTAGCGCCGTCCTGCTCGTTGCTGCACAGCCCGGTGGATCTGGGGCGTGAGGACCAATTGGACGCTGAGCTCAAGAGCTGGCTTGCGTTTGCCGTGCAAAAGTGTGCCGAAGTGGCGGTGCTGGCCCAGGCGGTCGACGCCCCCCAGGCGCCAGACGTGCTCGCGGCTCTGGCGCAAAGTCGCGCCGTGCAGGCCGCACGTGCGGCTTCGCCACGTATTCATAAGCCGGCGGTACAAGCACGCGTTGCCGCCATTACCGCCCAGGACAGCCAGCGCCATTCGCCGTTTGCCCAGCGTATCGAGCAGCAGCGCGCGGATCTCAACCTGCCGTTGTTTCCCACTACTACCATCGGTTCGTTCCCGCAGACGGCGTCGATCCGTCTGGCGCGTCAGTCGTACAAGGCCGGCAAGTTGAGCGAGGCTGAATACGTCGAGGCGATGCACAGCGAGATCAAACACGCCGTCGAAATCCAGGAACACCTCGGCCTGGATGTGTTGGTCCACGGTGAAGCCGAGCGTAACGACATGGTCGAGTACTTCGCCGAGCAACTGGATGGCTACGTGTTCACCCGTTTTGGCTGGGTGCAGAGCTACGGGTCGCGCTGCGTGAAACCGGCGGTGATCTTCGGCGACCTGAGCCGCCCCAAAGCGATGACCGTGGAGTGGATCCGCTACGCCCAAGGCCTGACCCACAAAGTGATGAAAGGCATGCTGACCGGCCCGGTGACCATGCTGATGTGGTCCTTCCCGCGCGAAGACGTGGGCCGCGAGGTGCAGGCCCGTCAACTGGCCCTGGCGATTCGCGATGAAGTGATCGATCTGGAAGCTGCCGGGATCAAAATCGTTCAGATCGACGAAGCCGCGTTTCGTGAAGGCCTGCCGTTGCGCCAGGCGCAGTGGCAGCCGTACCTGGACTGGGCCACCGAGGTGTTCCGCCTGTGTGCCTCTGGGGTGCGTGATGAAACCCAGATCCACACCCACATGTGCTACAGCGAGTTCAACGACGTGATCGAGTCCATCGCGGCCATGGATGCGGACGTGATCACCATCGAAACCTCACGCTCGGACATGGAACTGCTGGACGCGTTCGAAGCCTTCGCTTACCCGAATGACATCGGTCCGGGCGTGTATGACATCCACTCGCCACGGGTTCCGGATGTGTCGGAAATGGCCAACCTGCTGCGCAAGGCGGCCAGGCGGATTCCGGCCGAGCGCTTGTGGGTGAATCCCGATTGCGGTTTGAAGACCCGTGGCTGGTCAGAGACCGAGGCAGCGTTGATTCATATGGTGGCGGCCGCGCGTCAGCTGCGCGCTGAGCTGGCCTGACTTTTCGGGCAAGCACGCTGGAAAAATGTGGGAGCCTGCTCCCACATTGGCTTTGCGTCAGGTCAGAGGTTTGGGTCAGCTCAGAGGTATTTGAGCCAGGCCAGGTCGCGGCGTCGCGCCTTGAGTCCGGCAAACCAGCGCACGGGCGGGTAAAGCGCCAGTGGCAGTAACAGCGCTGCCCACCAGACCGCGGCGATGGTATCGAAGCCAAAGTAGTTGCCATGGTCTAGCCCAAACAACGCGACACAGGCGACATACAACAGTCTCAGCACAAACAGGTGCAGCAGATAAAAGAACATCGGCGCCGCACCGAACACCGCCAGTACGCTGATCCAACGCTTGTGACCGGCGCGTTCAAACGCCAACAGCAGGAGCATCCCAATGCCCAGGGTCAATGCCAGGAACAGCAACGAGGGCGGGTACTTGGTGACATTGAAAAAGCTCATCAGCGTCTGCACGCTGCTCTCATGGGCTTGCCAGGGTTTCTCGCCATACCCGTTAGCCGCCCGTAACAGCACGAATCCCGCCAACGCGCTCACACCGCCCAGTAGCAGATAACGCTGGCGCAACGCTGGCGGCATACCGTTCGCAAACCAGGGGCCGACGGCGTAACCCAGGGCAATCACCCCGATCCACGGCAGCACGGGATAGGTCACGCGCAGGCGCAGGGTATCGGTCACTTGAATCCAACTGCGTTCATGCAGGATCGACCACAACGTTTGCAACGACGAACCGGGCGTGAAGTGCAGCCCATCCAACAGGTTGTGACCGCCGATGATCACCAGCGCCAGTGCAATCAAGAGCGGGCGCGGTAACCACACCAGGGCGGCCAGGGCGATCATGCTCACGCCGATGGCCCAGATCACCTGCAGGTAGATCACGCTGGGTGGCAGTTGAAAGGTCCAGGCGAAGTTGACCAGGGTGAACTCCAGGACCACCAGGAACAGCCCGCGCTTGAACAGGAACGCCGACACGTCGGCCCGGCCCTGATACTTCTGGCCGTATAAAAACGCTGACAGCCCGGTCAGTAGCACGAATACCGGCGCGCACAAATGCGCGAGGCTGCGGCTTAAAAACAGCGCAGGCTCGGTGGCGTCGATGCTCATGGGGTCGCTGACCTGGCGGTGCAGCAGGAAGGTTTCGCGCACGTGGTCCAACAGCATGAACAGGATCACCAAACCGCGCAGGGCGTCGATGGAGAGCAGGCGTTGGCGCAGGGGAGCAGCATCGGTCATGGGGGAGCATCGCAGGGCAGGTCGGAAAGTTGGCGTTATCCTATAACATTATGCGGCGCGTTGCCGCGCGTTGGCTGCTGTTAAATGGGCTTTCTGGACAGCGGCGGGTTTGCCGGATAACGGGTGGCGGTATTCCCGCCAGGAATGCCCCCATAAAAACCCTGCATTGTCTTTATTCGCGCGCATCTCGTAGCGTGAGGGCTCATAAAAGGAGATTGCCCATGAGCCAGAGTCCGTTGCGCCTTTACGTCGATTCGATCTTTACCAGCCCGTATGCCATGTCGGTGTTCGTCACACTGCGCGAAAAAGGCCTGGCCTTCGATCTGGTCACCCTGGACCTTGAGGCCGCGCAACACCAGACGGCGGATTTCGCCCGGTTGTCGGTGACCCAACGTGTACCGACCCTGGTGGAAGGCGATTTTGCGCTGTCGGAGTCTTCGGCGATCACCGAGTACCTGGACGAGGCTTATCCCGAAACCGCGGTGTACCCGGCCGATCCCAGGCAGCGGGCGAGGGCGCGGCAGGTGCAGGCGTGGCTGCGCAGCGATTTACTGCCGATTCGCCAGGAACGCTCCACGTTGGTGGTGTTCTGCGGGCAGCAGATGCCGCCGTTGTCGCCGGTGGCCGAGGCGGCCGCCCGGCGCTTGATCAGTGGCGCGCAGACGCTGTTGGCAGGTGACCCGGCCCACCTGTTCGGTGAGTGGTCGATTGCCGATGTGGACCTGGCGCTCATGCTTAATCGCTTGATCCTGAACGGCGACAACGTGCCCGCCGATCTGGTGGCGTACGCCCGGCGTCAGTGGCTGCGGCCGTCGGTGCAGGCGTGGGTCAATCAGCCACGCCCTGTGCTGTAGCGCTTTCACTGATGTGCGTTACGCGTCGGTCCAGGTCTTCCCAATCGGCCATGCCCAGCACCCGCGTGGTGTTCAAGCCGCGCAGGTAACCGCGCAGTTGCTGGGCGCTGGCGTTGATCTGGTCCGCCTCCGCCGCCGCATCCAGCAGTACCTTTTCGTACTCGGTCAGGTAATCGGCGACGCGCTCACGGTACTCCGGCAAGACGGCTTCGCGGATGCGGTCGAAGGTTTTCTGGTGGGGCTTCATGGCAAGTCCTTATAGGTTTTGTCGTGACACTATCGCTTCAGATAATAGTCACCATCACGCAACGCAAGTTCTGTTTTTGCAGGGAAAGGGCAAAATGACTTCATCGAGACGCAGTTCAAGGAAACGCGCGATGAGGACGATAATTCAACTGGCTTTAATGGCCCTGATGCTCGGCACCGCAGTGGTGAACAACGCAGCAATCGCGGGCGATCTGCGTAAAGGCCATTTGCTACCAATCGCCGCTGGCGTAGACTCTCTGCAGCCGGCGCAATCGGTGGGTGTGTTGTTAAGCGACTCCACCCGCGACAATCTCGGCTACCTTGAACGCTACCACGACATGGCCTTGAACGGCGCCAAGGATGTGCTCGACGGGCGGATCCGTGCGGCGTTCGTCAACAGCTCCGACCCGGAACTGGCCATCGATTGGTTGATGAACTCACTGCAAGGCACCTTTTCGTCGGTGACGGTCTACGACAATCTGGATGCATTGCTGCAGGCGCACCCGGATGTCGTGGTGATGCTCGATACACATAACCAACTGTTGACCCCGCGTAACGATGAAGTCGAGGCGCGTTTTGTGGCGCGGTTCTATGACGCCGACCTGCAGTACATCGCCAAGGCCGAAGGTTCGGTGCATAAACAGGTGCCGTCGGTGTGGGTGCGTGACAAATCAGCGCCGGAAATCGCCGCGCAGATCGAGCGGCAGCGGGATGTGCAGCTCGATGCGTTAAAGCAGTTCGATGTGTCGCTCAAGGCGCTGGTGCGCGCCAGTTGATGTGTGTGTTTGACCCTTTATTTTTCGACTCAGGATTTTTTCATGCGCGCTTTGTTCGTACCCCTGACGGCTCTGTTGTTGGCCGGCTGTGTTTCCTCGCCCAATACCCCCACCCTGACCCTGCAATCGATCAAGGGCCCTGACGCCTATGTGCAGTGCGTCTTGCCTAAGCTGGAAAAACACGGGATCACCTCCACCGTGACGCAGAACTCGCGTCACGCCAGGGTGGTGTTGACCAGCAAGATCGCCGCCGACGACGTGCTGGAAGTCTACAAGGCAGGCGAGGGCGGCAAGGTGTTCTTGTATGAGCGCAAGCCGCTGGCGTCGGCCCTCACGCCGTCGCGGCTGGAAATGTCCGCCAAGGAATGCCAGTAACGCCAGGCCACGGGCAACGGGGCAGGGCTCAGGGTCTGGTTTCGTTGCTGAAGCCGTTGACTGTTTTAATCAGCCCTCGCGCCGCCAACGCCACCAATTCTCCGCCTTTTTCCACGGTCGCCAGAGCCGGGTCCGAGCCCATGCGCCCATCCGGGAAACGGGCGCGGAAGTCCAGGGCCTCGCGGATTGGGCCGGTGTTGGCGATCTGAGGTGCGTAGTCGGCGGACTTGATCGAGTCCGGGTAGGCCCATTGCGTCACGGCGATTTCCGACGGTGTGGCATGGCTGCCATGGCCCACCGGGAATTGGCGCTGCGCCAGGTCAGTGACGCCTTCCAGGTCCCACCAATTCACCAGCTTCAACGCAAAGCCGGCAGGGCGCCGGGCGAAGCTGGCTTCGGCGTACAGCTCGGAAAACGCCGCTTCAATGGTCGCGATGTTGCCGCCGTGGCCATTGAGGAACAGGATCTTGTCGAAACCATGCCCGGCCAGCGAGCGCACCCAGTCGCCAATCGCGGCGATGAAGGTGGAAGGACGCAGGGAAATGGTGCCGGGAAAACCCAGGTGATGCTGGGCCATGCCGATATTGAAGGTGGGGCCGATCAGAATGTCGGCGTTCTTTTGCGCCTCATGGGCGATGATCTCCGGGCACATCCAGTCAGTGCCCAGCAGGCCGGTCGGGCCGTGTTGCTCGTTGGAGCCGATGGGGATGACCACCGTGCGGCTGCGCGCCAGGAATTGGCCGATCTCGATCCAGGTCGATTGATGTAGAAGCATTCGAAGCTCTCTTTTATCTGTGGCTAACCGCCACGGATTGTACGACTACTGGCCACCTGTTGGGGTTTGCAATTGAGGTAGGTCGAAGACTTCAACCAGCGCTGGTCGGGATACCACGAAAACATGAACTGCCCATCCTTGAGCTTGTCCACCACCTGTCGCGCCACCTGCGGGCGTACGGCCGGGCAACCCTGGCTGCGACCGATACGGCCTTCGCGCTTGCTCCACAACGGGCTCACATAGTCGGCCGCATGAATCACGATGGCGCGATCGCGCGCCAGGTCATTGAAGCCCGGCTCCAGGCCGTCCATGCGCAGCGAGTAGCCGTGGGTACCCAGGTAGCTTTCCTGGGTGCGGAACAGCCCCAGGCTGGATTGGTGACTGCCTTCGAGGTTGGAGAACTGGGTGGCGAAGTTTTCCCCGGATTTGGCCCCGTGCGCCACCAGGTCGCGCAGCACCAGGGTTTTCTTGCGCAGGTCGAAGATCCATAGCCGACGGGCGGTCGAGGGCTGGGAGTAGTCGATCACGGCCAGGCGCTCAGAGCGTTCCTCGCCATTACTGACCGCACACTGCATCGCATTCAGTGCGCTTTTGAGTACCGTGGGATTGAGTTCTGGAGCCGAGCGGGCCAGGCTGCTATACAAGGAAGGAGGATTGCCATTGGCGGCGAGCGCAGAATTGCTCAACATAGCCAAGCTTAGGGTGATCACGCCAAGGCGACACATAAAAGTCAGCATCTACAGTACATCCCCCCGCTGTGGATTGGAGCCAAGCCATTGTTCAAAAAACACGCATGTTACTTGAGCATTTGCTTGCTCGTTGCACCATTGGTCGCCACGGCCGGTGCACTGGCTGTGCAGCCGTTGCCCGTCACCACCCCCGCGCCGTTGGACCTTGCCCCGGTGCAGCAGGCCCTGGCGCAACTGCCCAGCGTCTGCCCCGGCCTGGCGTCGCAGATAGACGCCGCCGTCCAGGCGCGTCTGCAAGCCTTCTACCAACAGCAAGGCGATGCACCGCTGTGGTCGGACGAGTCGCGCCGCCAGGCGTTGCAATCCCAGTTGCTCATGCTCGCCGACGATGGCCTGGACCCCACCCACTATAGCTCGCCCACCACCGATGCCACGGCCAACGTGCTGTGCAGCGATATCGGCAGCAGCCAGCGCTACCTGCAAGCGCTTCAGGATCTGCACTTCGGTCGTCTGCAGCAGTCGCGCTTCGAACCGCTGTGGCATGCCCAACCGCCGACCCGCGAGCCTGATACCGAGGTGCTGGCCTTCGCTGCCGTCGGCCTGCAAGACATGGCACAGGCCTTTGACCAGGCACGCCCCAGCGCCGATCTCTATCGCAGCCTGCGCAATGCCTACGCCACCGTGCGCCAGCAACCTTTGCCCCACTGGGATCCGGTCGGCAGCGGCCCGCTGTTGCGCCCCGGTATGCAGGACCCGCGTGTGCCGGAACTGGCGCGCCGGCTCTACAGCGGCGGTTATCTGGCCAGTGAACCCAAGGGCAGCGACACGCAATACCGTGCCGAACTGGTTGAGGCGGTGAAGGCGTTCCAGCTGGGCCACTCCCTGCAAGCGGATGGCGTGATCGGTGCCGGGACTGTAGCCGAACTCAATATCAGCCCGGCCGTACGCCGCGAGCAATTGCGCATCAACCTTGAGCGTTTCCGCTGGCTCGCCCAGGACCTGGAGCCCGAAGGCGTGCTGGTCAACGTCGCGGCTGCGCAACTGAGCGTGTACCAGAGCGGCATCCCCGTGTGGCAAACCCGCCTGCAAGTGGGCCGTGCCGAACGCCAGACGCCGTTGCTCAAGTCACGTATCACCCGGCTGACCCTCAACCCCACCTGGACCATCCCGCCGACCATCATGCGCGAGGACAAACTCCCGGCCATCCGCCTCAACCCCGACTATTTGCGCCAGCAAAATCTGCAAGTGCTCGACGCCGAAGGCAACCCGCTGGCGCCCGAGCAGATCGACTGGGCGCACCCCGGTAATATCCTGCTGCGCCAGGAAGCCGGCCCGCGCAACCCACTGGGCAAGATCGTGATGCGCTTTCCCAACCCCTACTCGGTGTACCTGCACGACACCCCCAGCCAGCCGCTGTTCACCAAAGGCCCGCGCGCGTTCAGCTCCGGCTGTGTACGCGTCGAACAACCCTTGCTGCTGCGCGATCTGCTGGTCAGCCCGGCCGAGCGTGCTCGCACCGATGAACTGCTGGCTACCGGCGTGACCCACGAATTCCGTCTGGCCACGCCGGTGCCGGTGCTGCTGGGCTACTGGACGGTGGAAGTCGACCGTCAGGGTGGTCTGGTGTACGCGCCGGATATTTATGCGCGGGATCTGGTGTTGATGAAGGCGATGGGCAGCGTGCTGTGATTTCGGGCGGTCAAGCGTCGGCGAGCGGTGCGGCTTTCATGCTGCACGCAAGTGGCTGAGGAGGGTTTCAACGGCGCCTGCCGATGTGATGTTTGCGGTGACCACGTGGGTGCCGGGCAGTCCGCTGAACACAATTAGCATGGTTCGGTCCTTCGATAGGTCAGTGGCGCGGGTTCAGGGTATCCTTCGGCTCACCCTCCGGTCGACCCCTGGACAGCCGATGCCCTTGCCGTTCGTAAAGATGCACGCCAATGGCGACGACTTCATCATCGTCGACCGCCGTGGCCAGGACGACCCGATCACCGCGCAAATCGCCCGGCGCCTGGGCAATCGCCACACCGGTATCGGTTTCAACCAACTGGCGGTGGTGCTCGACTGCGACGACGCCGCCGCGCGCATCAAGTTCTGGAACGCCAACGGCACGCCCCTGGCCGCCTGCGGCAGTGCCACGCGTGGGGTGGCCGACCGCCTGATGCACGAAACCGGCAGCGATTCGATCGTGCTGCGCACTGACCGCGGCCTGCTGACCTGCACGCGCCAGCCCGGACGCCAGGTCTCGGTAAATATGGGCGAGCCGTCGCTGGACTGGGCCGCGGTGCCGCTGGCCGAGGCGATGGATACACGCACATTGTCGATCAGCGGCAACCCGGCGGCGTGCAGCATGGGCAATCCTCACTGCACGTATTTTGTGGACGACATCGACGCCGTTGACGTACCTGCCGCAGGCCCGTTACTGGAAAATCACGCGCTGTTTCCAGCCAGGACCAATGTGCATTTTGTGCAGGTGCTCGACCGTGGGCACATCCGCCTGCGCATCTGGGAGCGCGGCGGCGGTGTGCCGCTGGGTTCCGGGTCGTGTTGCTGTGGGGCGGTGGTCAATGGCATTCGCCGTGGCTTGCTGGATGCCACGGTGCAGGTGCAGTGCGACGGCGGTACGCTCACGGTGCACTGGGACGGGAGGGGCGGCGTGGTATTGACCGGCAGCGTGGCGCCGATCATGCAGGGCAGCGCCTACGTGTTCTGAAACGTCACCGTGAACGTCGTGCCGGCCGTGGCGCACGAACGCACGTCTACGTCACCGCCATGCACCTTGGCCAATTCGCGCACGATATACAGGCCCAGGCCCACGCTGCGCACATCGCTGCCCTGATCGCTGCCACGGGTCATGGGCTCGAACAACCCGCTCAACAATGCCTTGGGAATCATCGCGCCGTGGTTGTGCACCGCCACTTCGCACATGCCGTCACCCAGGCGCGAGGTCACGGTGATCGGCCGTTGCAGGTCGCCATAGGCCACGCTGTTGGCCACCAGGTTGCCGATGATCTGCTGCACGCGGTCGGCATCCAGGCAGGCGTCGCCAAGGCCTTCGGTGTGATGCACCAGGGTCGCATTGGGGAAGGCCACGCGCAGTTCGTCCACGGCACGGTGAATCACCTCATGCAACGCCAACGGTGCCGCTTTGATGGTGATGCCCTGGCCGACCCGGGCCTGGGTGAAGTCCAGCAGGTCGGCGATCATGCGTTGGGCGCGCTCGGACGATTGGGCGATGTGCCCGAGCAGTTGCTGTTCCTTGGGCGTGCGCTCGGCGCGGGTGAGAAAATCCGTGGCCATGCGGATGGCCGTGAGCGGGTTCTTCAGGTCGTGGCTGACAATCGCGACCATTTGCTCGGCAAACAGCGCGCGGCGCTGGGCGATGGCATAGGCCTCTTTCAATTCAGCCTGGGCCTGGTGCAGCGCCACTTCGGTGGCGGTTTTTTCCTGCAGCAGCGCTTCGGCCAGGTTGCGCGCATTGAGCAGTTCGCGTTCGTACTTGTCACGGTCGGTCGTGCCGAACAGCGCCAGGTCGTACACCACGGCGTCGGCTTGCGCGCGTTTATTGCCGTTGAGCAGCACGGTTACCTTGTGTCCGTCACGGTGCAGCATGTCCAGCTTCACTTCGGTGACGCTGCCGTGCATACGCAGCATCGGTGCCAGGTGGGTCTGGTGGAAGATCCGCCCACCCATGGTCAGCAAGTCCTGAAAGCGCTGGCTGCACAGTTCGCCGATGCTGAACCCCAACCACTCGCCGAAGCGCGTGTTGGCTTTGAGGATCATGCCGTCCTCGGCAGTGACGGCCAGGGCACAGGCCGCGCTGTCGAACACTTCAGCTGACACGAGCGGGTATCCAGGGCGCAAGGAACGCGTCCATGGCCACGGCACAGGCCTGCGGCGCGCTCATGTGCGGGCAATGGCCGACGTTGTCCACCAGGCAATAGGTGCTGTTGGGCAATACGCGATGCAGGTATTCGCCCACGGCCACCGGCGCAATCAGGTCGTCGCTCGATTGCAGGATCAGCACCGGGGTGGTCAGGCCGATTACGTCCTGGCGGTTGTCCGACATAAAAGTCACCCGCGCGAACTGCTTGGCGATGTCCGGTTCGGTGCGGCAGAAGCTTTCGGTCAACTCGACGCTCAGTGCCGGTTGCTGCGGCGCGCCCATGATCACCGGCGCCATGCTGCTGGACCAGCCGAGAAAGTTGCTGTCGAGGGTGTCGAGCAGGTCATCGATGTCCGCGCGGGTGAAACCACCGACGTAGCCCTCGGCATCGATATAGCGTGGCGACGGGCCAATCATCACATGCGCTGCGATGCGCCCCGGTACCAGGCGGTCGGCAAGGGCGCCGATCATCGCGCTGACCGAATGCCCGACCAGAATCACCGGGCCCTCGGCATAGGCGTCGATGATCTCATTCAAGTCGCAGGCGTAGCCGTCCAGCGCGCTGTATTTGGCTTTGTCGAAGGCAGCCAGGTCGGAAAGGCCGGCCCCCACCAGGTCATACATCACCATGCGAAAACGGTCGGCGAACTGCGGCGCCAGGTCATTCCACATGGCCTGGTTGCAGCCGAATCCGTGGGAAAACACCAGGGTCGAGGTCCCGTTGCCTATCACATTGACGTTGTTGCGCTGGCGTAGGTCCATGGGTATCTCGAGGTTGTGGCGTATTGCTATAAGGGACGCAGTTTAGATAGTCGAAGGCTTTGGGTCACGCCTTATAGCGCTGATAAGGTAAAGTCGCCACCTTCAGGAAGAAACTTTAGGTAACAAATATGAAGCGGTGGTTGCGGCAATCCGTCTTGAGTCTGCTGGTGCTGGCGTCGGCAGGCTTGTGTATCACCGCCCAGGCTGATCCGTCGCCCATTGGCGTGGCCCTCGACCAGCGGGTGATCGACCTCACAGGCACCCTGGATGCCGGCACCACCACCCGTCTGAAAGACCAACTCGCCGCCCTGGAACAGCGCAAAGGTGCGCAAGTGGCCGTGCTGCTGATACCCACGATCGGCGACGCGAACCTTGAGGACTACACCAACCAACTGTTCCGTGCCTGGAAGCTGGGGCGCAAGGATGTCGATGACGGCATCCTGTTGCTGGTGGCCAAGGATGACCGCAAGGTGCGCATCGAAGTGGGCTACGGCCTGGAAGGCACCGTCACCGACCTGTTGGCCCACCGCATCATTGAAGAACACATCACGCCGGCGTTTCGCCAGGGCGACTATGTCGGTGGGGTCGGCAGAGGGGTGGACGACCTGATTGTGCTGGTGGACGGCGGCGAGCTGCCGGTCGTGGCTGAACCGGGCTTCCCGATGGGAGCCCTCGCCGTGTTGCTGGCGTTCATTGTCGGCAGCGTCGGCGGGGTGCTGATGGCGGCCGGCAAGTTGCGTTGGCGCCGGGCGCTGATCGCCACCTTGGCGGTCACGTTGCTGTTGACCGTATTGGGCGGTGGTCACGAGTGGCCCATGTATTTGCTGCTGGTGCCGCTGACCCTGCTGATCGGCGGCGCCACGTTCGGCGGCTTGTGGATGGCCCGCACCGTGTTCTACGGCGTGCTCGGCGTGCTTGCGTACATCATCGCGGTGGTGGTGGCGAACCGCTTTATGGCGGTCAACTACGTTCACTGGTTGCTCTGGCCGTTGGGTGGGGCTTTGGTGCTGGGCCTTTACGTGGGGTTGTTCTTCATCATCAAACAGTCCTGGAAAACCCGCCCGCGTTTCTTCCTCGTTCGTGCGTTGGCGGTGCTGGGCATTTATGTCGTCGCAGGGCTGCTGGTGGGGCACGGTTACCAAGGCTGGCTGGTGGCGATACCGGTGGCTTCTTTTGCGGCGTTTGTTGTGTTTGTGCAGAACATTGGCAGCTCAGGCTCCGGCTCGAGTGGCGGTTCCAGTTCGAGCAGCTCAAGCCGCTCCAGCTCCAGCAGCAGTTCGTCGGGCGGCGGTGGTTCCAGTGGCGGCGGCGGGGCTTCGGGGAGCTGGTAGCTCAGTGCCTGGCGCACCGGGCGGTCGCCTCGCCCTGGACGTCATAACTGCTTGGAGAGAAACACGCGGCTGCTGCCCTCTGGCGCACAGGGTATTTCCCCAAACCGCACCCACCCATTTTTTTCGTAGAACCCTGGCGCCTGAAAGCTGATGGTGTACAGCACGGCATTCAAGCAACCCCGGCGCCGGGCTTCCTCTTCGAACGCGTGTAACAACCGGCTGCCCAGGCCCACACCGCGCAGTGTTTCGGGCAAGTGAAACAGGTCGAGGAAGGCCATGCCGAACGCGGTCCTGCCGGTTATGCCCCCGAGTATTTCCCCGGTGTGCGGGTCTCGGATCAACGCGCTCAGAGGGCGCCGGTCATGGTAGCCGCTGGCGTGTTCGTTGAACGCCGCCAGACCGCTGCTGAGAACGCGCTCGGCATCGGGGTTGGGCTGGTCGCTGATTTCAATAAGCGGTGCGTTCATGACTGACTCCCTGGCTGTTAGAGCGCTTTAACCATCTCATGCCACGCCATGCCACCGTGGTCCGAGGGCGATGGCCGAACGTAGGTGTAGCCCATGCGCTGGTACAACGGCACGTGCTGCTCCTTGCACATCAGGTGAATGGTCTGCTTGCCCAAGGCTTGCATGCGCTGCACGAACTCGCTCATCAGCCGCTTGGCATACCCTTGGCCCTGATGCGCCGGGTCCACCACCACCGACATTATCACCACATTCGGCGCCTCGGGCGCATGCCCCACCAATTCCTTGAACGCTTCGTCCGACATCACCACGTCATGGGCGCAGCCACTGTTGATAAATCCCACCACCGTGGTATCGGCTTGCAGAATCAGAAAACCCTGGGGGTAGCGGGCAATGCGCGTGGCGATCTTTTCCAGGGTGGCGGCTTCGTCGCCTTCGTAGGCGCTGATTTCGATGTCATAGCAGCGGGCGGCGTCGGCGGGGAGGGCGTTGCGCAAGGTGAGGGCGGGCATTCGGGTTCCTGGAGGTTGAGCGAAGGGCCCTATCATAGAGACAAAACCACCGCGTTGCCTGCCTTCACCGGGCGTGGGTATGGCAGCGCGATGCTGGATCACCTTGAGTGCGTTGCCCGGGAACTGGCTATTGAAGAGGTGGTGCTCGACGCCACGTTGAATGCCGCGGGCTTTTATCGCGGGTTTGGCTACGTGGGCGATGAACCGGCGATTTACCACGCGCCGTCGGGGTTGCAGTTGGCGTGTATTTCCGATGAAAAGAAACTGGGTTAAACCGATGACCCAAGCCAACGTTGGGTAGACACCGACGACCACCGGCACCTGCAGCGGGTATTCCTCAGTCACGCAGGTGCGCGCGCAGGCTGTCGACAACCTGCCCAACCGATGGCCCTTGGATCAACGCAGGCGTGGGGCTCTCGCCAAATTCGCGCCACACAAACAGCGTTAACTCCGCGCCGTCGGTCAGTGGGTGTCCCTGGGGCTGCAAACCCAAGTCTTGCAGTCGCCGGTAACGCGCATCCTGCCAGAACGAGTCCTCGACCCAGTCATACACCGGGATGAAGTGAAAATGCAGAGGAAATCCCGGCATATGTCCATAGCGGCTTATATACAAGTGCTTGGGTTTGAGGTGTGCTTGCATGACGCGCTGGGTTTTAGCCAGCAGCCCACCCAATTCGGCCAACGCCGCATCCGGCATGTCCGCCAGGGCATCCACAGGCGCCTTGGCGCCCAGCATCAGGTAACCCGGCAGATGCGTGGCTAGGTGATGGTTGAGCAACCAGTGCTCGGTCTCAAGCAGGATATAAGCGGGATCAATCTGCATCAGCACGCGTCCTTGGGAGCAAGGCTGCCAGGATAACAAGCCCGTCGGCCTGTATCCCTCAAAACCAAGCCATCTGTGTCTATCGCACGTGCCGGCAGCTGGATAGTCTCACGCCACGTCAACCGACCACCGAGTACACCATGGAACTCACCGCTGTCCCGTTTGGCATCACCGACTGGTCCACCGTCGCGCCCGAGCGTCACCCAGGCGTTACCGGCAGTGCCTCGTGGCGCACCTGCCATTTCGGCACCACCCGCGTGCGCATGGTCGAGTACACCGCCGGTTACCTGGCCGATCATTGGTGCACGCGCGGGCATGTGCTGCTGTGCCTGGAGGGCGAGTTGCATACGGCGTTGGAAGACGGCCGTCAGTTCACGCTGACGGCCGGGATGAGTTACCAGGTGGGCAATGACATGGAGGCCCATCGCTCATCGACAAGCGTTGGGGCGAAGCTGTTTATTGTCGATTGAGCGGCACGGTCAGTGCATCTTGCTGTGGTCCATGTGGCTATGGTCCACACCATCCAGGCCGCGCGCGGTGGCGCTCACGTCGACGCTGTGTTTTTCGCCCTTGGCGTTTTCCACGGTCAGGGTCAGCGGTACCTGATCACCTTCCTTGATCTGTCCGGTCAGGCCCATCAGCATCACGTGGTAGCCGTTCGGGTCGAGCTTGACCGCCTGGCCTGCGGGCAGGGCCACCGAGTCCACCGGGCCCATGCGCATCACGTCGTCCTTCATGCTCATTTCATGGATCTGCACGTCCTTGGCCACCGGCGAGGCGACACGCAGCAACTGGCTGTCGGTGTCGGCGGTGAGGGTCATGAACGCGCCGCTGGACGGCTGGCCCGGCACTGAAGCGCGCACCCAGGCATCGGTCACTTGAACCTCGGCGCTGGCATGCGCGGCGAAGCCCAACAGGGCGAGACTCAAGGTCAGGCGCTTGAGGTGTTGTACGGCAGTCATTAGCAGACCTCCATGACGGTGAGCAGGTCTTCTGCGCACTCTTTAGCGGTAAGGGATGCTTGCAGGCCCAGGCGCAGGTTGCCGCGGGTGTCGAAGACAAAACTGGTGGCCGTGTGGGACAGGGTGTAGGTGTCGCCGGCGGGGATCTTTTCATAAAAGATCCCGAACTCCTTGGCGGCCACGGCGATTTCTTCCGGGGTGCCGTACAGCGCCTCGAAGCTGGGATCGAAGGCCTTGACGTACTTGTCGAGAATCTCCGGCGTGTCGCGCTCCGGGTCCAGGGTGATGAAGATCACCTGCATGATCTCGCCGTCGCGGCCCATCAGCTTCTTGGCCTGAGCGGCGCGGGCGAGGGTGGTCGGGCACACGGCCGGGCACTGGGTGAAACCGAAGAACACCACCGGCATCAGGCCACGGTAGGAACTGAGGGTCACGGTGTCACCCTCGGTGTTCTTGAGCTTGAAGGTGCGGCCCATGATCTTGTCGCTCAGGTCCTTGCCGTACCTGAAGTTCAATTTTGGGCTGCTGTCACAACCGGCCAGCAGGCCCAGACCCAGCAGGCTCATGCCGGTCAGAACGTTGCGGCGGGTCAATAGCGTACTCATCAACTGGGCATCCTGTGAAACGCCTGCATTGCGCTGGATCTACACATCAGGCTTTGAAAAGGAGTAAACGAGGAGGGCGCCAAGTCTACCAACCCTGGCTACCCCACGTAATCTGCGACGTTCTGCCACAGGTGCGCGGTGCATTTGGCCTCTTTTGTGTCTCGGGTGGTAGAGTCGCCGCCATGAAATTGAGCCATTCCAACCGTTCGCTGATCGCCTGGAGCCTGTACTTCTGCGTACTGATGAACCTGTTCGTGTGCGGTTTGGGCCATGGGCAGATGGTGGGCCAGCAACTCAACGGGATCGGCGGGGCGTTCTGTTCGGTGGCGGGTAAACAGGCGCCACTTTCCGACAAAGGGTCCGGCGGCGCGGCTTCCAGTAACATCTCGAACTACTTTGCCTGCCCAGTGTGCGCCACCTTGACGCTCGCCCTGGTGTTCCTGATGGGCCTGGCCTGGCTGCTGGGCCTCTCGCAAACCCCGCGCCCGGCCTATGCGCGGCGCAACAAGGCGCCGCCACGCTACGTCTGGCCCTCGGCCAACCCCCGCGCTTCCCCCGCCGTCTGACGTGTGCCTTGGGCCGCCTGTAACAGGGCGGCGTTCTATCGTCACGACTGTGAGTGCGTTTCATGAGCCACCCATTGCCTGCCGGCGCCCGTCGCCTGCGTGCCGAACCTGTACCTGCGCAATACCCCAGCAATTCCCGCTGCTTCGTGCACCTGGATGCACGTCTGTTGCCGTACTGGCACAGCCTGTTCGACATCTGTCCGGCGCTGCTCAAGCTGGACCCGCCCGAGGGCCTGAACCTGTTTCGCAGCTTCATGACCTGGGCCTACCGCAACCAGCCCGCCCAGGACTGGACCTACCACCTGAATGTCTGCCGCTGGCTGCTGGACTCGCCGTATCGCGAGCAGATTGACGATGAGCCCATCGAAGCCTTCATGGCCGCCGCGGCGGCCTGCTGGGTCAATACCGATGACAGCCCGGCCGAAGGCGTGGTGCTGGCGTGGCAAGGGGTGACGCTGTTCGATTGGAAAAAACCTGGGCGCGCCGCTGTCGAACCGCGCGCCTTGCCCCCCGCGCCGTGGGATTTCGCCTGGTGCCCACTGACCGCACGCGGTGGCTTCAGCGGCTGGAGGGTGCCTCCCGACCTGGCCCCACCGGCAAACGGTATCGTTCCCGGGCCCCCACGGGCACGTTCCAAGGCCTGGGCGTGACCTGGCGCAGCACGGTGCTGCAAGGCACGTCAGCCGAGCCTTGATCGGCATCAAGGCTGCACCCTGCGTCCGCCGGCACACTGAGCGCTCCCCGGCCGGTCCCCTTGAGAGGCCACGATGCTCTATCTGCTGCTGTTATTGGCTCACCTGTTCGCCGCGCTGATTTTTATCGGCACGGTGTTTTTCGAGGTGCTGATCCTGGGGCACTTGCACCGGCACTTGCCGCTGCGCGTGATGGTGTTGGTGGAGCAGGGCGTCGGCCGGCGTGCCAGGGTGCTGATGCCCTGGGTGTTGCTGGTGCTGTTCGGCGCCGGGCTCGGTATGGTCTGGCTGCGTTATTGGCCGGCGTTGGCCGCGCCGTTGTCTTCCTCGTTCGGCACCTTGTTGAGCCTTAAGTTGATCCTCGCCGCCAGCGTGCTCGCGCACTTTTTGCTGACCATGGCGCGGATGCGCCGGGGCAGCGTCAGTGCGCGCTATATCCGTGGGGTGCACCTGAGCCTGTTCGGGCATATGGTCGCGATTGTGCTGTTGGCCAAGAGCATGTTCTACCTCACCTGGTAAAGCCCTTGATGCACATCAAGGTGCGCCGTGGCGTCGCACCGGACAATGGCTCACCGTCGCCTGTTCCGGAGCCTGTCATGCACACCGTCATCCCACTCGCTCGCGCACACCAGGCTCAAGGCGTGCTGGACTTGAACGGGCATGTCGACCAGCGCAAGTTCCACGTCGGTGACCGTTGAAGGGCAGTTGTTGTTGTGTTTGGGGCAGGAAGATGCGCTGGATTTTCGCGCTTTGTTGCGGCGCTATCCGCTGGATGACGGGCCGTTGGTTGAGGCGTTGCGTATGGGGTTGAGGGGCAAGCTGTTGCGGCATGATTTCAGGGGGGATGGGGTGATTGGGGGAACTGAGTATTGAGTACATATCCGTTGCGGCAGCACGGATATGTACTCTGTCCTACCATCGACACCCCATCCTGAACCAACCCCTGTGTTCGGGGCCCCAGCTGTAAGAACGGACCCAATTGACATCAATCAAGCCCACCAGCCGCCACCGGACGTAGGGTGTGGCTATCGCCCACCGGCAAGGATCCCGCCCATGGCCAAGCCTTTCCCCCTGCACCCCAAGCACCCCGAACGCATCTGCTGGGGCTGTGATCGCTACTGCGGCGCCAGCGACCTGGCCTGCGGCAACGGCGCCGACCGCACCATGCACCCCGCCGAGATGCTCGGTGACGACTGGTACGAACACGGCGACTGGGGCCTTGCCCCCGAGCCACCGAGCGCCGATGAGCCGTCAACTGCCTGAACGCGGTTTTCTGGGTGGTTTCGTGTCGGAATCGGAGTCCGCAGGTTTGGACGTTTTGTCCGTCTGCTGCTGGTCGCTTTCCTGGGTTTTTTTGTCCCGGTCGGAAGGGCTGCTTGGATAAGTCCCGGGCGGCAGGGCAGAGCCGGCGGCGCCGTCGCCCGCCAAGGCATCGGCCGCAGCTGTGGGGTTGTCGCCAAATGCAGCAAAGGCAGGTTGACCGCACAGGGCAGTCAGGGTGAGGGCGAGCAAAATCCTTCGCGAGTGCTTCATGATTCAATCCTCTTGATCCATTGCGCAAAACTGTTTCCCTCTCCCCGACGCAGTGGGACGACGGGCGGTAATCAAGCCGCCATCGGTTTAGCGCCCATGGTTTTTTTATACGCTGCTTTCATGGCTTCCATTTCTGCACCAAGCGCTTCGAGCTGCGCTTTGCCGAGCAGTTTTTTCGCTTGAGGGAACATCTCGGTTTCCTCTTCCTCGATGTGATGTTCCAACAGTTCCTTGACCACTTTTACCCGGCCGGAAAACTCGGTGGTGGAAGGTTCGGTCTTCTTAAGATCAGGCAGCACCAGGGCGTCGACGGTGCGGTGCTCTTCCTTGGCTTCGTGGTACATGACGTCTTGTTCCTTGCCGCCGGCTTTACGGAAGGCTGGGTAAAGAATCTCTTCCTCCAGCTTGGTGTGCAGAGTGATTTCCATCTCCAGCTTGGCCAGCAATTCGGTGCGCTTTTTTACCCCGCGTTCGGTGGACTCGTTCAGTTGGGTCAGCAGCGTTTTGACACGTTCGTGGTCGGCTTTGAGAAGGTCGATCGCATTCATGATGAAACCTCACAGACTGGGTTCGGGCGCGTCGAAGTGCGCGCCTCGTCGGAGTCATTGCATCAGCCGTACCAATTTATAATTTCGATAAAAGTACCTATGGATCAATGGGTTGTGGCGAATTAAAGACGGCTCGGGTCGTGCAGCTTGCATGGTCGGCGGTCAAGCGGATTGCATTACGCCCATGGTGGTCGGCCGGCTTGATGAATGTGGCGCCTACTGCCTGCTTGACCTCACAGGCCAGGCCGCCAGGTCTCTATCCACGTGCCGGCTCAAATAGCACAAATCCGATGGAACCCTTGGGGCTCGTGCTTGACCTAACCCTTAGACCTCAGGAGGTGAAGCATGCAATTAGAATATGTCTGGATTGGGTTGGCGGTGATTGTGCTGCTGTTGGAGTTGTGGGCCATCAACGTGGTACTGCGTAGCACCAGCGGCTGGGAGACCAAGGGGTTATGGTTGGTTATTCTGATCTTTGTGCCGGTGTTGGGGTTGATCGCCTGGGCGATGTTCGGGCCTAAGCGTGAGATGGCCGAACACCGTAAAAGCTGAGGTTCAGCACGGTCGGCAAACAGGCGCCCCATGGGGCGCCTGTTTACGTTCAGAGCTCGACTATCAGCCAGCCACGGCGCTGGCAATCGCCTCGTTGAACGCCGGCAGGTCATCCGGTGTGCGTGAGGTGATCAACGTCCAGCCATTGGCTTTGCATTCCTTGACCTGGGCATCGACCCAGCCGGCAGCACCGGCGTTTTCCAGGTCGATGCGCACGCTTTTATACGAGGTCAGGGTCTTGCCCTTGATCACGCCCGCGTCGATCAGCGTCCAGGGCCCGTGACAGATAGCGGCGATGGTCTTGCCGGCGTCGGCGAAGTCTTTGATCAAGCGCAATGCCGCCGCGTCCTGGCGCAGAGTGTCAGCGTTGACGGTGCCGCCGGGAATCACCAGCGCGTCGAAGTCGCTGCTAAGAACGTCCGACAACTGCACATCGGATTCTACCGTCTTGTCCTTCTCGGTATCGCCGACGAAGGTCTGGGTGGTGCCGCCCTTGCTGGAACCGTGGGTCACGGTGGCGCCATAACCGCGCAGCGCTTCCAAAGGCTTTACCAGCTCATCGCGTTCGATGCCGGTGTTGGACGTGATGATAAGGATTTTCTTGCCGCTGAGTGACGAACTCATGGTCGAGTCTCCTGTGTGCTGGGTGGATTATTTGGCGTATTTGCTTTGCAGCTCCTTGGCCATTTGCAGGTGTTTTTCCAGGGTCGGCAGCGTCTCGCTGGCGAATGCCTTTAACTCGGCGTTGTCCGAAGAAGCAGCTTCTTTCTTGAACAATTCGACGGTTTTTTCATGGGCGGCCACCTGGTTGTTGGCGTAGGCCTTGTCGAACGATTCGTCGCGCATTTCGAGGATGGCTTTTTTGGCTTTGTCGGTCAGCGCGGCGTCATCCGGCACTTCAATATCCAGCTTTTTCGCCAGGGCCATCAGTTGCTGATTGGCCTTTGTGTGGTCGGTGACCATGTGCTGGGCGAATGTTTTTACATCGGCCGATGTGCTTTTTTCCAAGGCCAGCTTGCCGGCCTCGACTTCGGTGATACCGCCTTGTGCGGCGTTTTCAACGAAGTCGTTGGACGTGGCGGCCATGGCGGTCGAGATAGAGCCCGCAACCAGTGCGAATGTCAGGCCCATTTGTTTCATCAGCAAAGTAGTCATGGTGTTTCTCCTTGAAAATGGCGAGTGCCAGTACCTGTCTGTTGAGCCGATGCCTGTGCAAAAGGTTTAAATTTTTTTCGCGAAAATCCCGCAGGGCAATTTCTTTGAACGATCGAAATGCCACACGCTCTGCTGCATAAGTGCGCGCTGTTTCTGCGCGCTTTCAATGGCTTGGAGAGAGACCGTGACCGACCCTAAGACCGCCGACAAAACCCCTGACCCGATCAGTTCTGAAGACGCCCAGAAAGGTACCGACGATGCTTTAAAAGGTCAGACCCTGGCGCAGGCGAATCCCAAAACAGAAACCGTCGACAAAGTGCTCACGCCCACATCGATCAAAGACACTGAGCGCCAGACCGATGCGATCCGCGAGCAGGCCGCAGACGCCGAGCGCAAACTGGACCGCTGAGCATGGCAGGTGTTATTACCGCCGCCGACCTGGGCATCGAGCTCAAGCCCGATGACGACAGCAGCCTGTTCAAGTGGTTTATCGCCAGCTTCCTGATGGGCAAGCGCATCCAGGCTTCGATTGCCGCGCAGGCGTACAAGGTGATTGTCCAAGAGCATGGCCGCGACACCGCGCGCAAGTTGCAGCACTGCACCCCGCGCGAACTGGTGGCGATGCTGGGCCGCGCCCATTACGTGCGCTATGACGAAACCACGGCGCAGCGCTTGCTGGACCTCAGCGCCAAGTTGAACGCCGACTATGCCGGCAAGCTCACCCAGATGCGCAGCGCCAGCGCCGACCGCCAGGCGTTCGAGCAGCGCTTGGCTGAGTTCGAGGGGGTAGGGCCCAAGACCATCGAGATTTTCATGCGCGATGCGGCGGCGGTGCTGTTTTGACGCCAGCGTTGTATGTGGGATGCGCGGGCTGGAGTTTGCCGCGTGAGCACTGGCCGGCGTTCAGCCGTGAGGGCACGCATTTGCAGCGCTATGCGTCACGCTTCAATGCGGTGGAGATCAACAGCTCGTTCTATCGGCCCCACCAGCCGAAAACCTATGCGCGCTGGGGACAGAGCGTGCCGCCAGCGTTTCGTTTTTCGGTGAAGGTCCCCAAGCACATTACCCACACCCGGCGTTTGCAGCAGTGTGAGATGGCGCTGGATGAATTTCTCGAGCAATGCTTGCCATTGCGCGAGCATCTGGGCTGCCTGCTGGTGCAATTGCCCCCTTCATTGACCTATGAACCCGCCACGGCCGACGCGTTTTTTACGGCGTTACGTCGACGGTTTGCCGGCAATGTGGTGCTTGAACCACGCCACTTCAGTTGGCACGCCGCTGAGGCGCTGTTGCAGGCAATGCAGATAGGGCGCGTGGCGGCCGACCCGCCGGTGCTTGACGCCTCTGTCACCTGGGCCGGCTGGCACGGCGTGCGCTATTGGCGCCTGCATGGCTCGCCGCGCGTCTATCACAGTGCCTATGGTCCGGAACGTGTGCAGGCCTTTGCGCGACTTTTGGGCCAGTCGGCTGCAGAGGGCGTTCCCACCTGGTGCATATTCGACAACACCGCGAGCGGCCATGCGGTGGCCGACGCCTTGTCTCTACTCGACCTCAACCCGCAGAACGTCCACACCTAGCTGCTCATACGCCTCCAGGTTCGGCACATGCCACTCGGTGATTAATGTGTGAATGCGGTTGCACGGCGCCACCACAAACGGCTCCACGGCGCCGAGTTTGTCGGCGGTGGTCACGGCCACTACGTGGGAAGCGCTGTCGAGCAGGGCTCTTTTGACCGCCACTTCATCAAAATGCAGCGAACTGATGCCCACCTGCGGGTGCAAGGCGCACACGCCGGTAAACAGCAGGTCGGCCTTGATGCTCTGGATCAGGCGTACGGCTTCGAAGCCGCCGGTGGAGAGTGTGGCGGGGTTGAGTTGGCCGCCGGCCAGGATCACGTTCACATCCGGATGGTCGGCCAGGGCGATGGCGATCATCGGCGAGGTGGTGACAGCGGTCAGGCGGATCGAGCGCGGCAATGACTGAGCGATCTGCAGCGTGGTCGAGCCGGAATCGAACAACACGATCTGGCCGTCCTGCACTTGGTTTGCGGCCAGTCGTGCAAGATGGCGCTTGGCCTCATTGCTCTCGCCGACGCGGGTGAAGAAGTCCTTGCCGGTGTCTTTCGGCCGGGGCAGGGCGCCGCCGTGTACACGTTGCAACAGGCCGGCGGCGGCGAGTTCGCCGAGGTCGCGGCGGATGGTGTCCTGGGACACGGCAAAGTGTTCGACCAATTGCGAGGCGGTGACTTTGCCGTCGCGTTCCAGCAGCAACAGAATCTTCTGTTTGCGCAAGGACGGCAGATCAATGGCTTGGTGGGTGTTATGCATGTTTTTGCACTTATTTGCGGGTTTGTGCGAGATTAGTCGCCGGTCGATCTAAACGCAATGGCTGGTTGCAGGGCCGATGGGCGGTTACTCTCTGGGGTCAGTTCAGGGAGAGGTGACCTAGATGTCGTTGATGACAACCATCGAAGATTTACGCAAGCTGGCGCAAAAACGTGTCCCACGGATGTTCTACGACTACGCCGATTCCGGGTCCTGGACTGAGAGCACCTACCGCGCCAATGAAAGCGACTTTGCCGCCATCAAGTTCCGCCAGCGTGTGGCGCGCAATATCGATGAGCGCTCGATCCGCGCCAGCATGATCGGCCAGGACATGGCCATGCCGGTCGCGCTGGCGCCCACCGGTCTGGCAGGCATGCAGCATGCCGATGGCGAAATACTCACCGCGCGTGCCGCCGCTAGGTTCGGCCTGCGCTACACCTTGTCGACCATGAGCATCTGCTCGCTGGAAGACATCGCCGAGCACGTCGGCCAGCCGTTCTGGTTCCAGCTGTACGTGATGCGCGACCGCGCCTTTGTCGAGCAATTGATCGAACGCGCCAAGGCTGCCGGTGTGGACGCCCTGGTGCTGACCCTGGACTTGCAGATTCTTGGGCAACGTCACAAAGACTTGATCAACGGTCTGTCGGCGCCGCCCAAGCTGACCCTGCCGAATATCCTCAACATGGCGACCAAGCCGCGCTGGGTCATGGGCATGCTCGGCACCCAACGGCGTGGCTTCGGCAATATCGTCGGGCATGTGAAGGGCGTGGCGGACATGAGTTCGCTGTCGTCGTGGACCGCTCAACAGTTCGATCCGCGCTTGAGCTGGGACGATGTGCAGTGGATCAAAAAATGCTGGGGCGGCAAGCTGATCATCAAGGGCATCCTCGATGTGGAAGACGCCCGTCTGGCCGCCGATTCCGGCGCGGATGCGTTGGTGGTCAGCAACCATGGCGGCCGTCAGTTGGACGGTGCACCCTCGAGCATCAGCCAGTTGCCGGCGATTGTCGACGCGGTGGGTGAGCGTATTGAGGTGTGGCTCGACGGTGGCATTCGCTCCGGCCAGGACGTGCTCAAGGCCATGGCTCTGGGCGCCAAGGGCACGATGATCGGCCGGCCGCATTTGTACGGTTTGGGTGCCATGGGGGAGGCGGGCGTGACCAAGGCGCTTGAGATCATCGCCCGTGAATTGGACGTGTCGATGGCATTGTGCGGGTATAACGATATACGCGATGTGAATCGCGAGATTTTGTTGCCCGGTACATTTCCAGAAAGCATTCGATAAGCAAAAAAAACGTAAAAAAATAAAAAGAGTTGTCCACGGAAACCGTGGGTATCTCTGTGGATAACTTTGCGAACCCCCGGCTGGCTTGGCGATTTAAGCATAGATCAATATTTGATCAACTTTGCGTTTGGGCCAGCATGGGCTGGGTTTGCGCTTGACAGGCAAGTGCGGACCCAGTGCCGAAAACCTATTTATGACGGGTTATTGCGGCCTGTGGAGTGCGTAACCACCTGCGCCGGCATCCGGGCTTGCATCAGGTTGTCGAGTGCCTGGCGATAGCTGCGACCGGCCAGGCTCATGCTGTTGTTATGGCTGGCACCGGGCACCAACAACAGCCGCTTGGGTTCCCTGGCGGCGTCGAACAACTGCTGGCTGAAACGCGGTGGCACGTAGCGGTCGTCAAGGCCGTGCACCACCAGCAGCGGCATCTGGATGTCGGCGATCTTGTCGATGGAATCGAACTTCTGCGACAGCAACCAGCGCACCGGCAACGAGGTGTTGGCCACCGCCGTGGCCACATCCGCGAGGGAGGTGAAGGTTGATTCGATCACCAGCCCGCGTACCGGCAGCGGCGTCTGCTTACCCAGTTCCGCCGCCAGGTCGATGGCCACCGCACCGCCCAGCGAGTGCCCGTAGATCAGGCGTTTGCTTGGGTCTGGTTGCAGCACCTGGAAACGTTCCCAGGCGATACGCGCGTCCTCGTAAACCGTGGTTTCCGAGGGAAGGTCACCTTTGCTTTGGCCAAAGCCACGGTAATCGATGGCCAGTACCGAATAACCGAGTGCCTGCAGTTGCTCGATACGAAACAGCTGCCCGGTGAGGTTCCAGCGCACGCCGTGCAGGTAGAGCACCGCCGGCGCGTCTTTCTGGTCGGCCGGGTACCACCAGGCGTGAATGTTCTGCCCTGACTTGAAACTGGCGGGCTTGAGTTCAAATTCCTGCACCGCCTTCGGTAAACCGCTGTACCAACTGGCAGTGCCCGGCTCGATACGAAACACCAGCTCGCGCTCTTTTTGTTGCAGTACGCTGCACCCCACCGGCAAGCCGACGATCAACACCAGCATGCACAACAGGGGAAACCAGCGCAGGCGCAAGCGCGACAGAAAACGAGAAGACATGAAGGTTCCAGGGCAAAGGTGAAGCAGGGTTTTTACCAGATGGCCTACAGCGGCAGGTATAAATTCGACAGTCGTGCAGGGTGATTGCTTGCAAAGTATTACAGAGCTGACAATGGCGCCTTCTTTTGAACAAAGGCCCGACCATGGACAACAGCCCCGTTCGCATCACTGCCGAAGAAACCCTCTCGGACAATTGGTACCTCCTCAAGAAATACAGCTTCGACCTGCGCCGCCGCGACGGCAGCTGGCAAGCCCAAACCCGCGAGGTGTACGACCGAGGCAATGGCGCGACCATCCTGTTGTACAACCGCGAGCAGCGTACGGTGGTGCTGATTCGCCAGTTCCGCATGCCCACGTTCGTCAACGATTACCCTGGTTACCTGATCGAAACAGCCGCCGGGTTGCTGGACAACGCCAGCCCCGAAGAACGCATCCGCCTGGAAGCGGAAGAAGAGACGGGCTACCGCGTGGGGCAGGTGGAGAAGGTCTTCGCGGCGTTCATGAGCCCGGGTTCGGTTACCGAGCGGATTCACTTTTTTATCGGCGAATACCAGCCAGGGGATCGCGTGAGCAGTGGCGGTGGCCTGGAAGAAGAGGGCGAAGACATCGAGGTGTTGGAACTGGGCTTCGAGAAGGCATTGGCGATGGTGCAGAGCGGGGAGATTGCGGATGGCAAGACCATCATGCTGCTGCAGCACCTGGAGTTGAGGATGTTGAAAGACGGCTGGTGAGTCGGCCCTTTCAGGTGAGGTACGCGTTGATCCCACCCGCCAACGTCACCGGGTCTTGCGTGAGGTAACGACCAATATCCGGATTGTAGTAGCGATGGCGGTTGTAGTGCAGTCCGCTTTCTTGATCGAAAAAGGTATTCAGGCATTCACGAAAGTCACGAAAGACGCCTTCGGCATCGACCTTCTTTACGTCCATTGGGGTCAGGGCCAGCCTGCCGATGGCCGGGTTCAAGGCATTGCCCCATTAACCAGGGCCATAACGAAGACAACCATCTGCAATCCCTCGCACTGTGTATTCAGGCGAAGGACTTTGCAGCGGTTATCAGGGGCGGGGAGTAGAGGTTATCCGGCGCTTGCGTGGGGCGTTTCGACAATTCGCGTCCCCGCTATGCGACTGCCGGCTATTGTCAGAAATTTCCCACAAGAGTACAAATGTACTCCATGACAACCCTGACCCCCCGCCGTACCGCCATCCTGACCTTCATCCGCGACCGTATCGCGCAGCAAGGTCAGCCCCCGAGCCTCGCCGAGATTGCCGAGGCGTTCGGCTTTGCCTCGCGCAGCGTCGCACGCAAGCACGTCGTGGCATTGACCGAAGCGGGTTTTATCGAGGTCAACCCCAACCAGGCCCGCGGTATTCGTGTGCTTAATCAAGCCGCGCGCCCGGAATGGCTTGACGTGCCCGTGCTCGGCCGTGTCGCCGCAGGCCGGCCCATTGGCGCCGACGCCGAAGTGCACAGCCGTCTGCAACTGGACCCGAGCACCTTCGCGAAAACCCCCGACTACCTGCTGCGGGTACAGGGCGACTCGATGATCGAAGACGGCATCCTCGACGGTGACCTGGTGGGCGTACGCCGCAGTGCCGAAGCCTTGAACGGACAGATCGTGGTGGCGCGCCTGGACGGCGAAGTCACCATCAAGCGGTTTGAACGCAGTGGCGACAGCGTGCGCCTGCTGCCGCGCAACCCCGCGTATCAACCCATTGTGGTGGGCCCGGATCAGGACCTGGCCATCGAAGGGGTGTTCTGCGGCCTGGTGAGGCAAGGCTGATGGGCGCCGTGGTTGCGCTGGATACGCTGTTCAACGGCGGCCGCGTGTGGAAAGGCCGACCGGCCGCGCCTCCCGCCAGCGCGCACCCCACCGGGCTGGCCGCGCTGGATGCGGTGTTGCCCAGCGGCGGCTGGCCGGAGTCGGCGTTGAGTGAAATCCTGATGGCCAAGGACGGTATCGGTGAGCTGCAACTGGTGCTGCCGACCCTGGCGCGCTTATCCAAAGCAGGGGAACGCATTGTGTTGGTGGCGCCGCCCTATACGCCGTACCCCCATGCCTGGCAGAACGCCGGGGTGGATGTACGCCGGCTCTCGGTGATCCAGGCCGAGGAGCGTGACGTGTTGTGGGCGGTGGAGCAGTGCCTGCGTTCCGGCAGTTGCGGCGCGGTGTTGTGCTGGCCGCGCAAGGTCGATGATCGCGCGCTGCGGCGTCTGCAAGTGGCGGCGGAAACCGGCCAGACCCTGGCGTTTGCCTGGCGCGCCTTGAGCGAAGCGGTCCATTCATCGCCGGCGGCCTTGCGCCTGGCGGTCGAAGCAGCGCCTGCGCAAGTGCGGGTGCTCAAGTGCCGCGGTGGCCTGGCTCATCCGGCGCCGATCGCGCTGGCCGGGCACTGAGGTTGGCATGCGCTGGGTGTGTATTGTCTTCCCGCAATTGGCGCTGGACGGGGTGCAGCGTGTGCATCCCGAGCCCGACCAGCCCTTGGCGCTGCTGGCCGGCACACCGCAGCGGCGTGTGCTGCAAACCGTCAACGACGCCGCGCGCGCCTTGGGCTTGCGCCCAGGTCTTTCCCTGACGGCAGCCCATGCCCTGGCCAAGAGCTTTGCCAGCGCTGAATACGACCCCGCCGAAATCGAGCGCTGGCAGCAGTTCCTGGCGGCCTGGGCCTATAAGTTCAGCTCCCAGGTGAGCCTGTATTACCCACGCGCCCTGTTGTTTGAAATCGAATCGAGCCTGGGGCTGTTCGGGCCCTGGCCACAGTTCGAAGCGCGCTTGCGCAAGGAGTTGACCGAACTGGGTTTTCGCCACCGTATCGTCGCTGCGCCCAACCCGGCGGCGGCGCGGGTGCTGGCCAATCTCTACGATGGCCTGGCCGTCGGCGACGACGCCTTGCTGCACGCCCTGGCGCCGTTGCCCATCGACCGCGCCGGCCTGGAGCCCCAGGCGGCCACCGCCTTGTCGCGCATGGGCCTGCGCACCCTGGCCCAGGTGCAAGCCTTGCCCCGACACACCTTGGCGCGACGCTTCGATGCCGGCCTGCTCAAACACTTGGATGCCCTGGCCGGGCAGCGCCCATTGGCCCTCGGTTTTTACCAACCGCCGGACCAGTTCGATGTGCGCATCGAGTTGAATTTTGACGTGCAGTCCCACCAGGCACTGCTGTTTCCCCTGCGCCGCTTGACCGCCGATTTATCCGCGTTTCTGTGCGGTCGCGACAGTGGCGTACAGCGTTTCGACCTGCACCTGGAGCACGCCCAACTGCCCGACAGTGTGATCAAGGTCGGCCTGCTCAGCGCCGAGCGTGAACCGGCGATGCTCTTCGAACTGGCCCGTGGGCGCCTGGAACAGGTGCAGGTCAGCGCACCGGTGCGCGGTTTTCGCCTGGTGGCCCAGGACCTGCCGGTGTTCGTGCCGCAGCGCCAGGACCTGTTCGACGACCGCCCGCAACAGACCCTGCCGTGGGAGCAATTGCGTGAACGCCTGCGCGCACGCCTGGGCGATGAAGCCGTGCAAGGCCTGCGTTTTCATGCCGACCATCGCCCCGAGTGCGCCTGGCAAGCGGCGACCGACACCCGCGCGTGCCCGGGCTTGAACAAGGTGCGGCGCCCCGGCTGGCTGCTCAATCAACCCACCTTGCTGGCTGAGCAGGGCGTGCAGATTCTTATGGGCCCGGAGCGCATCGAGTCCGGCTGGTGGGACGGCGCCGACATCCGCCGTGACTATTACCTGGTCCGGACCCGCGCCGGCCAACAAGGCTGGGCTTACCGCAGCGTCGGGCAAAACGATGGCTTGTGGCTGCAAGGCTGGTTTGCATGAGCTACGCCGAGCTGCATTGCCTGTCCAACTTCAGCTTCCAGCGCGGCGCGTCCAGTGCGCTCGAGTTGTTTGAACGCGCCAAGCGTCAGGGTTACAGCACCTTGGCGATTACCGATGAGTGCACCTTGTCCGGCATCGTGCGCGCCTGGCAGGCCGCGAAGGCGGTAGAGCTGCCGCTGATTATCGGCAGCGAAGTGTGCATCGAGAACGGCCCGAAACTGGTGCTGCTGGTGCAGGATCTGCGCGGCTACCAGCACCTGTGCCGGCTGATCACCGTGGCCCGACGCCGTGCCGAAAAAGGCCATTACCGCCTGCTGCAGGAAGACTTCGAGCAACCCCTCGGTGGTTTGCTGGCGCTGTGGGTCGCGCAGGACAGCGATACCCAGGCCTCGATCCAATGGCTGCGCCGCACCTTCGCCGAACGCCTGTGGCTGGCCGTGCACCTGCACTGCGGCCAGGACGATGCGCGTCATCTTGAGCAGCGCCTGCAACTGGCCGCGAGTCTGAATATCCCGGCGGTGGCCTGTGGGGATGTGCACATGCATGCGCGCGGCCGCCGCGCCCTGCAGGACACCATGACTGCCATCCGCCATCACGTGCCGGTGGCTGAAGCCGGCACACGCCTGCACCCCAATGGCGAGCGCCATCTGCGCAGCCTGGAGGCCCTCGGCGCGCTGTACCCCCAAGCCTTGCTCGACGAAACCCTGAACATCGCGCGCCGTTGCACCTTCGACCTCGGCCAACTGCGCTACCACTACCCGCGCGAACTGGTGCCGACGGGGCATGATGCTCAATCCTGGCTGCGCGCCGTCACCGAAGCCGGCATCGCCAGGCGCTGGCCCCACGGCATCGACGCCAAGACCTTGCAGCAGATCGATCACGAGCTGACCCTGATCAGCAAACTGGGTTACGAAAGCTACTTCCTCACCGTGCATGACATCGTGTGCTTTGCCCGCCGCCAGTCGATTCTGTGTCAGGGCCGGGGCTCGGCGGCTAACTCGGCGGTGTGTTTTGCTTTGGGCATCACCGAAATCAACCCGAGCCTGACCAATATGTTGTTCGAGCGTTTCCTGTCCGAGGAGCGCAACGAGCCGCCGGATATCGACGTGGACTTCGAGCACGAGCGTCGCGAAGAAGTGCTGCAGTACGTGTTCCAGCGCTACGGCCGCCACCGCGCCGCGTTGACCGCAGTGGTCAGCAGCTACCACGCGGCCGGCGCGGTGCGTGACGTGGCCAAGGCGCTGGGGTTGCCGCCGGACCAGATCAACGCCCTGGCC
This sequence comes from Pseudomonas sp. EYE_354, assembly GCF_023148575.1. Classification (NCBI taxonomy): domain Bacteria; kingdom Pseudomonadati; phylum Pseudomonadota; class Gammaproteobacteria; order Pseudomonadales; family Pseudomonadaceae; genus Pseudomonas; species Pseudomonas sp. EYE_354. The sequence continues at coordinate 74,966 of NZ_JAHXNQ010000019.1, read as the reverse complement.
GATTGCTGCGGGCGCTGGAATGACGAGGCGCCACCGTTGGAACGCCTGCGCGAAGCCGGCTTCGACCCGGACAGCCCGATCCTGCGCCGCGTGCTCACGCTTACCCAGCAGTTGATCGGCTTCCCCCGGCACCTGTCCCAGCACCCCGGCGGTTTTGTGATTTCCGAATACCCGCTGGACACCCTGGTGCCGGTGGAAAACGCCGCGATGGCCGAGCGCACCATCATCCAGTGGGACAAAGACGACCTGGACGCGGTCGGTCTGCTCAAGGTGGATATCCTCGCGCTCGGGATGCTCAGTGCGATCCGTCGTTGTTTCGATCTGCTGCGTCGCCATCGCAACCTTGACCTGGCCCTGGCCACGATTCCCAAGGAAGACCCGGCCACCTACGCGATGATCAGCAAGGCCGACACCATCGGTGTGTTCCAGATCGAGTCGCGGGCGCAGATGTCGATGTTGCCCAGGCTCAAGCCACAGACCTTTTATGACCTGGTGATCCAGGTCGCCATCGTGCGGCCGGGGCCGATCCAGGGCGGCATGGTGCATCCGTATTTGCGCCGTCGAAACAAGGAAGAAGCCACCACCTATCCGTCGCCGGAACTGGAAAGTGTGCTCACGCGCACCTTGGGCATCCCGCTGTTTCAGGAGCAAGTGATGCAGATCGCCATGGTCGCCGCCGACTACAGCCCTGGCGAGGCCGACCAGTTGCGCCGCTCCATGGCCGCGTGGAAACGCCATGGCGGCTTGGAACCGCATCAGGAACGCCTGCGCACCGGCATGCTTAAAAACGGCTACACCGAGGCATTTGCCGCGCATATTTTTGAGCAGATAAAAGGCTTTGGCAGCTATGGCTTCCCGGAGTCCCACGCGGCCAGTTTCGCCTTGCTGACCTACGCCAGTTGCTGGCTCAAATGCCATGAACCGGCGGCGTTTGCCTGTGCACTGATAAACAGCTGGCCCATGGGTTTCTACAGCCCGGATCAGATCCTGCAGGATGCGCGGCGCCATCGGCTACAGATCCGTCCGGTGGACGTGCAGGCCAGCGACTGGGATTGCAGCCTGGAGCCCATCGACGGCGGGCAACCGGCGATCCGCATGGGGTTGCGCATGATCGCCGGGTTCCGTGAAGCGGACGGGCGTCGCCTCGAAGTTGCGCGTCAGTGCCGGCCGTTCAGCGACATTGCCGACCTGGATGCACGCGCCGGGCTGGATGCGCGTGCCCAGGCCCTGCTGGCCGATGCCGGCGCCTTGCGCGCCTTGGCCGGCAACCGGCATCAGGCGCGCTGGGACGTGGCCGGGGTGCACAAACAACTGGGGCTGTTTGCCGGTTTGCCAGGCCCCGATGAAGCGCTGGTGGACTTGCCCGCGCCCACGGTGGGCGAGGACCTGCACGCGGATTACGCCACGCTCGGCACCACCCTTGGGCCGCACCCGCTGGCGTTGCTGCGCGATGAGTTGCGTAAGCGCCGTTGCCGCAGTTCCCGCGAGCTGATGGCGGTGGAGCATGGACGCAATGTCAGTGTGGCGGGGCTGGTCACCGGCCGGCAGCGCCCAGGCACTGCCAGTGGTGTGACATTCGTGACGTTGGAAGACGAATTCGGCAACCTCAATGTGGTGGTCTGGCGTGACCTTGCCGAGCGCCAGCGCCAGGCATTGGTGGGCTCGCGTCTGCTCAAGGTGGATGGACGTTGGGAGGCGGTGGGCGAGGTGCGACACTTGATTGCCGGGCGCCTGACCGACCTGACGTCGCTGTTGGAAGGCATTCATGTGCGCAGTCGCGACTTTCAATGAAGCCGGTGCATCTGAGGGTGTTTACGCCCAAATTTATACCAGATGAAACCAACCGCGCCGTGTAAGCTCCAAAAATGGCGACTGTCTTCTCTTTGCCTTGAGCCAAACGATGCAATTCTTATCCAACCCCCATGGCTGTGAAGGTTGGGCCGGTGAAATGGCCCAGCGTATTCGTGGGTTCGATTGGTCGACCACCGACCTCGGGCCGATCGACCAATGGTCCACCAGCCTTGCGTGTACCGTGCAGATGATGCTCGCCTCGCCGGTGCCCATGGTGATGCTCTGGGGGCGGGCGGGTTACATGATCTACAACGACAGCTACTCGGCATTTGCCGGCGGCCGGCACCCGTACCTGCTGGGCACGCCGGTGGAACTGGGGTGGCCCGAAGTGGCGGATTTCAACCGCCACGTGGTGGACACCTGCCTGGCCGGCGGCACCTTGTCGTTCAACAACAAGGACCTGGTGCTGCTGCGCAATGGGCAGCCGGAAACGGTCTGGCTGGACCTGTATTACAGCCCCGTCGCCGGTGACGATCAGCAACCGGCCGGGGTGCTGGCCATCGTGGTCGAGACTACCGAACTGGTGAAGTCCGAGCAGGTGCGCCAGGAACTCACCCATAACCTCGAAAAGCGCGTCGCCGCCGAAGTGCAGGCGCGCTCGGTCGCTGAAGACCAGTTGCGCCAGTCGCAAAAACTCGAAGCCATCGGTGGCCTCACCGGCGGCGTGGCGCACGACTTCAATAACCTGTTGCAAGTGATCTCCGGAAATCTGCATCTGCTGGCCCGCCATGAGCCGGACAACCCTCAGGTGCAGCGTCGCGTCAGTGCCGCGATTGCGGCGGTGGAGCGAGGCGCCAAGCTGTCGGCGCAATTGCTCGCCTTTGCCCGGCGCCAGCCGCTGTCGCCGGCGGTGTACAACCCCTTGCGCATCTACGAAAACCTCGGCGAACTGTTGCAGCGCGCGCTGGGCGAAACCATCCACCTGGATGTGCAATTGCCCACAGACCCCTGGTGCATCCACGTTGACCGCAACCAGTTGGAAAATGCCTTGCTCAACCTGGCGATCAATGCCCGCGATGCCATGAAAGGCGAGGGCGTGATTCGCATCACCGGCGAAAACATCATCCTCAATCCCAACGACTGCATCGGCAAAAGCATCAGCCCCGGCGAGTATGTGCGCCTGGCGGTGAGTGACACCGGGGTGGGCATGTCGCCGGCCATCCAGGCCAAGGTGTTCGAGCCGTTCTTCACCACCAAGCGCGACGGACACGGTACCGGCCTGGGCTTGAGCATGGTGTTCGGCTTCGTGCGCCAGAGTGGCGGGCATGTCGACGTGTGTAGCGCAGAAGGCCAGGGCACCGTGGTGCAGTTGTATTTTCCACGCAGCCTGGGCGAGGAATGCCAGGAGTCGCCGTCCGAGCCTGTGGCGTCGATGGGCGGCCAGGAAACCATCCTGGTGGTGGAAGACAACGAAGGCGTGCGCCTGACCGTGGTGGAGGTGCTCGAACAATCGGGCTACACCGTGCTCACCGCTGAAGACGGTGACCAGGCCATCCTCAAGTTACAAGGCGGCCTGCAACCGGACCTGATTTTCACCGACGTGGTCATGCCTGGCCGGGTCAAGAGCACCGACCTGGCCGACTGGGCCCGCCAGCAACAGCCCCCCGTGCCGGTGTTGTTCACCTCCGGGCACACCCGCGACATCCTCTCCAGCAACCACTTGCTGAGCCCCGATATTCATCTGCTGAGCAAGCCCTACAGCCCCGAAGCCCTGACGCTAAGGGTGCGCCGCGTGCTCACCGCCAGACAAGGTTGACCATGACGTCTCAGCGCAACATCCCCCCGATCACTGCCCAACGCCCAGGTTTTGTGCGGGTGCGCGGCGCTCGCGAACACAACCTGCGTAATGTCGATGTGGACATCCCCCGCGATGCCCTGGTGGTGTTTACCGGGGTGTCGGGCTCGGGCAAATCGTCCCTGGCATTTTCCACGGTGTATGCCGAGGCCCAGCGGCGCTATTTCGAGTCGGTGGCGCCCTATGCGCGGCGCTTGATCGATCAAGTGGGCGTGCCCGATGTGGACAGCATCGAGGGCCTGCCGCCCGCCGTGGCCCTGCAACAGCAACGCGGCACGCCGAGTGCGCGCTCGTCGGTGGGCAGCGTCACCACCTTGTCGAGCCTTATCCGCATGCTTTACTCCCGCGCCGGCAGCTACCCGGCGGGGCAGCCGATGCTGTACGCCGAGGACTTTTCACCGAACCTGCCCCAGGGCGCCTGCCCGCAATGCCACGGTTTGGGGCGCGTGTATGAGGTGACCGAGGCATTGATGGTGCCCGACCCCTCACTGACGATTCGCCAGCGCGCGGTGGCCGCCTGGCCGCTGGCCTGGCAGGGCCAGAACCTGCGCGACATCCTGGTGACCCTGGGCTACGACGTGGATATCCCGTGGCGCGACCTGCCGAAAAAGCAGCGCGACTGGATCCTGTTCACCGAAGAAACCCCCACTGTGCCGGTGTACGCCGGTCTCACCCCGAAGCAAACCCGCGACGCACTCAAACGCAAGCTGGAGCCGAGTTACCAAGGCACATTCAGCGGCGCGCGGCGTTATATCCTGCACACCTTCACCCACACCCAAAGTGCGCTGATGAAAAAGCGCGTCGCGCAATTCATGCAGGGCAGCCCGTGCCCGTTGTGCGAGGGCAAGCGCCTGACCAGGGCGGCGTTGTCGGTGAAGTTTGCCGGGGTGGACATTGGTGAGTTATCGCAGTTGTCGCTAGCGCAACTGGCCGAACTGCTGCGGCCGGTGGCGGCGGGGCAGGACAGGATGAAACTGTCTGTGGAAAAACGCCTGGCGGCGCAGCGCATTGCCCAGGATTTGCTCGAGCGGGTCAGCACCTTGACCGAGCTGGGGTTGGGTTACCTGTCCCTGGAGCGCAGTACGCCGACGTTGTCGTCCGGCGAGTTGCAACGTTTGCGTCTGGCCACTCAATTGGGTTCGCAACTGTTTGGCGTGATCTATGTGCTGGATGAACCGTCGGCGGGGTTACACCCTGCCGATGGTGAAGCGCTGTTCATCGCGCTTGAGCGCTTGAAGGCGGCGGGCAATTCACTGTTTGTGGTGGAGCACGACCTGGAAACCATGCGCCGCGCCGACTGGCTGATCGATGTGGGCCCGGCTGCCGGCGAGCATGGCGGCCAAGTGTTGTACAGCGGCCCGCCGGCAGGCTTGGCCGATGTGCAGGCCTCTCAGACCCGCGCGTACCTGTTTGCCGAGCCGGGCACCTCGCATCGGGTGCGCCGCGAGCCCAGCGCCTGGTTGAAGCTGGCGGGGGTGACGCGCAATAACCTCAACGACCTGAGTGTGGCGTTTCCGCTGGGCTGCTTTACTGCCGTGACCGGTATTTCCGGCTCGGGCAAGTCGAGCCTGGTCAGTCAGGCGCTGTTGGAACTGGTGGGCAGCGGGCTTGGGCGCGTGGTGGAAAACGACGACGAACCGAGCCTGGAAGACGACGCGCCGCAAACCAGTGGTGGGCACATCAGCGCCGGGCTGGAGCACATCCGCCGCCTGGTGCAGGTGGACCAGAAACCCATCGGCCGCACCCCACGCTCGAACCTGGCCACCTACACCGGGCTGTTCGACAACGTGCGCAAATTGTTCGCCGCCACACCGGCGGCGAAAAAGCGCCAGTACGATGCCGGGCAGTTCTCCTTCAACGTCGCCAAAGGCCGTTGCCCGAACTGCGAAGGAGAGGGGTTTGTCAGCGTTGAATTGTTGTTCATGCCCAGCGTCTATGCGCCGTGCCCGACCTGCCATGGCGCGCGCTACAACCCCGAAACGTTGGCGATCACATGGCAGGGCTTGAGCATCGCCCAGGTGTTGGCGCTGACCGTGGAACAGGCGGTCGAGGTGTTTGCCGAACAGCCAGGCGTACTGCGCTCGCTGCAGGTATTGCGCGATATCGGCCTGGGCTATCTGCGGCTGGGACAGCCGGCCACCGAGCTGTCCGGTGGCGAAGCGCAACGCATCAAGCTGGCCACTGAATTGCAACGCAACGCACGGGGCGCGACCTTGTATGTGTTGGATGAGCCAACGACCGGGTTGCACCCGCGGGATGTGGACCGCCTGCTTAGCCAACTCAATAACCTGGTGGATGCAGGACACACGGTGGTTGTGGTGGAGCATGAGATGCGCGTGGTGGCCCAGAGTGACTGGGTGATCGATATCGGCCCAGGCGCAGGCGACCTTGGCGGGCAGGTGGTTGCCAGCGGTCCGCCGCAGAAGGTGGCCCGGAGCAAGAAGAGCCGCACTGCGCCCTTCCTGGCCCGAGCGCTGAATTAGGCCGTACGACCGCCGGGCTTTTGTGGTGAGCGGTTTTGCCCGCGCGAGGCAAGCTCGCTCACCATAATGGTCAGCGATTGGCGCGTTCGATTTGTTGCCTGGCCTGGCTCACGACGTGCTCAACGGTAAACCCGAACTTCTCCTGCAACTTGGCCAGCGGCGCCGAGGCGCCAAAGCTGTTCATCACCACCTTGGCGCCGGTCTGCCCCACATAACGGTCCCACCCCAACGGGCCGGCCTGTTCAACCACCACCCGGGCTTTCACCGTCGGCGGCAGCACGCTGTCGCGATAGGCCTGGTCCTGTTCTTCGAACAACTCCCAACTGGGCATCGACACGACCTGCGCAGCAATCCCTTCTTTTGTGAGCCGCTCATACGCGGCCACGACCAAACTCACTTCGCTGCCCGTGCCGATCAGGATCACCTGCGGCTCCTGCGCGGCGGCCAGCACATAAGCGCCCCTGGCCGCTCCGGATGCCGCCGCATACTGCGTGCGGTCCAGCGTCGGCAGCGGCTGGCGCGACAGCACCAGGCAACTGGGTCGATGGGTTTGCGCCAGGGCGACTTTCCACAGTTCTCGTGTTTCATTGGCATCGCCTGGGCGCAGGGTCAGCAGGCCCGGTGTGGCGCGTAGCTGGGTCAGCTGTTCGATGGGTTGGTGCGTGGGGCCATCCTCACCGACGCCGATGGAGTCGTGGGTGAACACGAACACCACCGGCAACTCCATGATCGCCGCCAGGCGGATCGGCGGTTTCATGTAGTCGCTGAACACCAGGAAGGTCGAGGTGTACGGGCGCAGGTAGGACAGCGCCATGCCATTGGCAATCGCGCCCATGGCGTGTTCACGGATACCGAAATGCAGGTTGCGCCCGCTGTAGTCGTCGGCACTGAAGCGTCCCGCACCGTCAAAAGTGAGGTTGGTCTTGGTCGACGGCGACAAATCCGCCGAGCCGCCGAGCAGCCAGGGGATGTGCCTGGCGAAGGCATTCAGCACTTCACCACCGCAGGCGCGACTGGCAACGCCCTTCGCGTCGGCGGCAAAATCGGGTAATTCGGCCTGCCATTGCGTGGGCATTTCTCCTGCGCGCATGCGCTGCAATTCATCGGCCAATAGCGGGTCGAGGTCTGCCAGGGTCTGGTTCCACTGCTGCAACAACGGTTCGGCCCGGGCGTGCAGGGCATCGCGCAGCACCGTGCGTGCTTCATCGGGCACCAGAAAGCTCGAATCCTGCGGCCAGCCATACGCGGCCTTGGTCAGGCGGATTTCCTCGTCACCCAACGGCTCGCCATGGGCGGCGGCGGTGTTGTGTTTATGGGGCGAGCCGTAGCCGATCACGCTGTCGACCACGATCAGGGTCGGTGCGCCGGTGTTGGCCTGGAAGGTCGCCAGGGCGGTGCTCAGGGCGTGCAAGTCATTGGCGTCGGTCACGTGCAAGGTGTGCCAGCCGTAGGCCTGGAACCGCTTGATCACGTCCTCGCTGAAGGCCAGCTCAGTGTGGCCTTCGATGCTGATGGTGTTGTTGTCGTAGATCCAGCACAGGTTATCCAGCTTCAGGTGCCCGGCCATGGACGCCGCTTCGCTGCTGATGCCTTCCATCATGTCGCCGTCGCCGCACAGGGTGTAGACGTTGTAGTCGAACAGCACCTGGCCGTCGCGGTTGTAACGCTCGGCCAGCCACCGCTCGGCCATGGCCATGCCCACGCTGTTGGCGCAGCCCTGGCCGAGGGGCCCGGTGGTGGTTTCCACGCCAGTGGTCATGCGGTATTCCGGGTGCCCTGGGGTCTTTGAGTCGGCCTGACGAAACTGCTGGATATCGTCCAGGCTTATCGCCGGCTGCCCGGTGCGTTTACCCTTGGCATCGATCTCTACCACGCCGGCCAGGTGCAGCAGCGAATACAGCAGCATCGACGCATGCCCCACTGACAACACAAACCGGTCGCGGTTAGGCCAGTCGGGATGTTCGGGGTGATAGCGCAAGAAGCGGCTCCACAGCGTGTATCCCACTGGTGCCAGGCCCATGGGCGTGCCGGGGTGGCCGGAATTGGCCTTTTGTACGGCGTCCATCGCCAGGGTGCGCAGGGTGTTGATGCACAGGGTGTCGACAGTGGTGGCAGCGTTAGTCATGAACCGGTCTCCCTCGAGTGGCGATCTAGTGTGGAGGGCCGGGCGCCGCAAAGGTTTGATCCCATCGGCGTTACCGCGACGAACGGGGATGTATTGAGCGTAAACATGACAAGACCCCTCGCAATGGTCTAGCTTCAAGTGCGTAAGCCATTGATCAACTTGCGGAGGTAAGCCATGCCAGTGAAACACGACCTGTATCAGGACTTGGGATTGAGCAAGGAAGTTGTTCACGAACGCAGGGCGAGCGATAAACGCCTGGACTCGCTGCTCACGCAATACGACGCTGCCGATGGAGACGTGCTGGAGGCCGAATCACGCAAAGCCGACGACAGGGAGGTGGAAGTGCTGAAGAAGAAACGCCTGCTGATAAAAGACCAGATCGCCGGACGATTGGACGCCTGATACGCATCAGGTTTTGCCCGGATTTACCGGCGGGGCATCGCGTGACTCTGTCTTTGTGATGCCCTGCGCCCACCCGGCTCCGGGGACTGTTGCGGCGCAAGGACTGCGTCGATGAGCCGGGTGGCATCTTGTTTCAGGCGTTCAGTGCTTCCATGCACTCATCCATCGACCGCTGTTGCGTCTCGTCATAAAGCGTCAATTCATCAAGGGTCTTGCGCCCCAGCGCTTGCTCGAACTCGGCTTGATTCGAGTTCGCAGCGTAATGACTTTGTGCGGCATCCCCCAGGTTCGACTGGAAGATCCCCGCCGCGCTCACCGGTAGAAAATCCTCATACACCAACGGCTCCACATCGACATGGCCGGCGGCGATCAGCGCCTCCAGTGTGCGCGGCTGATTGGCGCTGCCGCGTGCCAAAAGGCCCTTTTCTGTGGCGAAGTAGCGGAAGTAGGCCAGGCCCTGCTCACGCATGTGCGCGTGGTTGTCGGGGAAGACCTGGAAGTGTTGTTCCATCAATTGCATGTAGCGCGCGGCGTTGGTGTCGTTGGGGAACGCGCCCAATTCGTCGCGGGCGGCATTGAGCAATCGGTCATACAGCGCGCGCCCTTTAGGGGTGAGTGCGACGCCACGTTGTTCGATTTCACCGAAGCGCGCGCTGTGGCTGCCTCTGGCGTCGGTGAAGGCGATGGCTTCGTCGAGGGCCTTGAAACTGGTCTGGCGCAACAGGATCGGGCATTGGCGGCGCGGTGGGCCTTCGATCACGGCTTTGGGGGTGATGCCTTTGCCGGGCATGGCGGCCTGCACTTGGTCGATGTCCAGGGTGCGCGGGGTGAGGTGGTTGATGTGCGGCCCTTTGAACGCCACCACGTCGGCGATCAGGCGGTGCTGGTCGCTGAGCTGTTGGTACTGCGCGGCGGTGACGGTGGCGGTGTGGTGCCAGCGGAAGGTTTCCAGGGCCTGACGGATAAATTCGGCGGCGTCGTCGGCGTTAAGGCCGCCGTCTTGTTCCGCTTGCTCGATCAGGGCGAGGGCGCGAGGGGTGAAGATCGAGCGCTTGGCCAGGGCGGCTGCTGCGAAGGCGCGCAGGTCAGGGTTCTCGATCAACTCCAGGCGCAACAAGGAGGTGAACACGCGAAACGGGCTGGTTTGCAGCGCGTCTTCATGCACCGCGCGAAACGCCGTTGAGTGCACGGGCACGCCGGCTGGGGTGAGGTCGTAGTAGCCCACCGGTTGCATGCCCATCACCCCAAACAGGCGGCAGATGGTGGCCAGTTCCGCCGCGGTGCCCAGGCGGATGGCGCCGTGGCGCTCCATGTCCAGGCGCTGGATCTCGCCGGTGCGTTGCAGCTGTCGGGCCAGGTCCGGTTCGGCGTCGAGCACGCGGGTATTGGTCTCGGCCACCAGCGCCATCAGCGCGCCGTACAGCGGAACTTCATCTCGGTACATCGCGGACATGGCCTGGGAAAAGCCCTTGCGGATCTCATCCGGGCTCACATGTAAGGAACTGGGCATAGAAAAATTCCTGATGGCGGTGGAGTGGGGCATGGCCTTTTGCTGGATCTTGTTGGGCTGCAGGCCGCCTTGCAAACGAAGATTCCTCTGGACTTCATTCTGCAAATGAATGGGATGACCTGAATATGACAAAAAACGCCTGTGCCGAAACTTCATTTTCGAGCGGTTTTTCTAACTTTTTCTTCACGGAGTCTGCCCCGGACCTCATGAAACAATCGTCACGGTTGTAGGGATGAAAACGCCGTTTGCACACACATCACATAAAAAAACGTTTAGGGGCCGTCGTTCATGAAGCTATCTACACTGGCGTTATCCATCACCGCCGCCGTGCTTGCACAACAGGCTTGCGCGGATGATTTCGGGCTCGGTTCGCTGGGCACCGGCAACGGTCACAGCGGTTTTCTGGAGGACAGCCATGCGTCCGTCAGTTCGCGGACCATGTACTACAGCGCCGACAACCGTTCGGGTACCAACAATGACTTGCGCGAAGCGGCCACGGCGCTGCGCTTTGACTACAAGTCCGGCTTTACCCAGGGCACCGTGGGTGTGGGCTTTGATGTGATGGGGTTCGGCGCCTTGCGCCTGGACGGTGGCGATGGCCACGCAGCGGGCCCAGGTCTGGCGGGTAACGGCAACAGCTTCTTCCCGACCAGGAACAACGGCACTGAACCTGCCGACTCCTTTGGCCGTGCGGCGGGGAATGTGAAGTTCCGTATTTCCCAGACCGAATTGCATGTCGGTGGCGGCCTGGCGCCGGTGTTGCCGATCCTGGTGGCCAACGACAGTCGTGTGGCGCCGCAGACGTTCGACGGCGGCGTGCTGACCTCGAACGACATTCCCAACGTGACCTTTACCGGCGGTGAACTGAACCGTGCAGAAGGTCGTGCATCGAGTAACGCCACGGGCTTGAGTGTCGCCGGTGGTCAGCGCGACAGCGACAGCTTCAAGTTCGGTGGTGTGGACTACAAGCCCTTCGGGTTTTCCGATAACACCCTCGCGAAAAACCTGACGCTGCAGTACTACTACGCCCAGTTGCAAGACTTCTACAAACAGAACTACGTCGGTCTGGTGCACGTATTGCCGTTGGGCAATGACCAGTCCTTCAAGACCGACCTGCGCTACTTCGACAGCACCAGCGACGGCAAGAATGGCTCGAGCGGCTATGCGTTCAACAACAACGGCGGCTATGCCAGGCATGCTGGCGAAGTGGACAACAAAACCTACAGTGCTGCCTTCACTTATCAGTTGGGCGGCAGCAGCCTGATGCTCGGCCACATCGGCGTAGGGGATGACGGCGGCTTTGTCTGGGTCAACCAGGGCAGCCTCGCCGACCCGCACGCGCAAGGCGCCGGCGGCAGCGACTTCTATCTGTTCACCGACGCGGTGGTCGGCCAGTTCTCCCGAGCGGGCGAGCAGGTCAACTTTGGTCAGTATGCCTATGACTTCAAGGCCTACGTACCGGGGCTGAAGGCGTCCGTGGCCTATCTGGACGGTAAGGACATCAAGTCCAGCGTTGCCGGTGGTCCTGACCAGAAAGAAAACGAAGCCGACTTCCGTTTGGACTACGTAGTGCAGGCCGGTCCTCTGAAAGGCTTCGGTACCACGCTGCGTACCGGTACTTATCACGGAAAAAACACCGGCACCGCCGACCAGGACCAGACCCGCCTGATCTTCAACTACACCTACGCCATCTTCTAAGTCTTCATGTGCATCCGGGCGTGGATGGGTCCTACACTGCACCTCACTGTGCAGGTGGAGGAGGACCCATGACGGCCACGCCCATAACCCAAACGATTGAAGGCCAACGCCTGGCGACCGAGGATGCCGAGCGTTGGCGCGATTGGGGCCCATACCTGAGCGAGCGCCAGTGGGGCACGGTGCGCGAGGACTACAGCGCCGATGGCGACGCCTGGCGCTATTTTCCCCACGAACATGCCCGCAGCCGTGCCTACCGCTGGGGCGAGGACGGCTTGGCCGGTTTCAGCGACAGAGCGCAACGCTGGTGCCTGGGGCTGGCACTGTGGAACGAGCGTGATGCGATCCTCAAGGAACGTCTGTTCGGCCTCACCAATGCCGAAGGCAACCACGGTGAAGACGTCAAGGAACTGTACTTTTTCGTCGACGGTGTCCCGAGCCATGCCTACATGCGCATGCTCTACAAATACCCCCATGGGGCTTTTCCCTACAGCGACCTGATCAGCGAAAACGCCCGTCGCGGGCTGGCGGATGCCGAGTATGAAATCCTCGACACCGGCGTCTTTGAAGACAATCGCTATTGCGACGTCAGCGTCGAGTACGCCAAGCATCAGCCTGACGATATCTTCATGCGTGTCACGCTGCACAACCGTTCGGATCAGCCGACCCGCGTGCAGGTGCTGCCCCAGCTGTGGGCGCGCAATGACTGGAGCTGGACCGTTGATGCACCCAAGCCGCAGTTGCGCCTGGACGGTGAACGAGTGGTGGCCCGTCATCACGAATTGCCGGATCGCCAACTGACTGCCTGGGGCCAGGACGGCATGGAGTGGCTGTTCTGCGAAAACGAGAGCAACGTTGTCACACTGGACGGGCTGGCCGCGCCGGGGCCATTCAAGGACGGCATCAACGATTACGTGGTGCACGGGCAGGAAACGGCGATTCGCCGTGACCGCGGCACCAAGGTCGCCGCGCGGTTCATCCTTGAGCTGGCGGGCCTGCAAAGCCAAACCCTGTACCTGCGCTTTGCGCCTATGCAGGCACCACCGGTCAATGCGCGCAAGCTGTTCGAGCAACGTCGTCAGGAAGCCGACGACTTCTATGCCGCGCTGCAACACGGCATCGCCGATGCCGACGCGCGCAACGTACAGCGCCAGGCCCTGGCCGGTTTGCTGTGGTCCAAGCAACTCTATTATTTCGACGTGAACGGCTGGCTCGATGGCGACCCCGCCCAACCGGCGCCACCGCCCGAGCGCCTGCATATCCGCAACACCCATTGGCGGCACTTATCGAATTTCGACATCCTGTCCATGCCCGATACCTGGGAATACCCCTGGTACGCGTCCTGGGACCAGGGCTTCCAGGCGGTGGCGATCGCGCTGATCGATCCGGGGTATGCCAAGCATCAGTTGTTGCTGCTGGTGAAGGACCGCTTCATGCACCCCAACGGCCAACTGCCAGCCTATGAATGGCGGTTCGACGACGCCAACCCTCCGGTGCATGCCTGGGCCACCTGGCGGGTGTACCAGCAAGACAAGGCGATGACCGGCGTCGGCGACATGGATTTCCTCGAGCGGATTTTCCACAAGCTCCTGCTGAACTTTTCCTGGTGGGTCAACCGCAAGGACGCCGAGGGTCGCAACCTGTTCCAGGGCGGGTTCCTCGGGCTGGACAACATCGCCTTGTTCGACCGTTCGGCCGCCTTGCCGCCGGGGTATCAATTGGATCAGGCCGACGGCACTGCGTGGGTCGCGGCGTATGCGCTGGACCTGATGCGTATCGCCCTGGAACTGGCCAAGCGCAATGGCGTGTACGTGGATATTGCGGTGAAGTTTTTCGAGCATTTTCTGTACATCGCCGGTGCCATCAACCGCGTCGATGACAGCGCCGATGGCCTGTGGGATGAGCAGGACTTGTTTTTCTACGATGTGCTTCACCGCCCCGACGGCCAGAACGAGCCCGTACGCCTGCGTTCGATTGTCGGCCTGATGCCGCTGTTTGCCGTGCTGGTGCTGGAGCAACGTGAACACGAAGGGTTGCAAGGTTTGCGTGAGCGCTTGCTGGGTTTTATGAAGCACCGACCGGACCTGGCTAAGTTGGTCTCGCGCTGGAACGAGCCGGGGCAGGGCAATCGCCTGCTGCTGGCGCTGTTACGCGGCGAACGCACCAAGGATCTGCTGCGGCGCATGCTCGATGACCGTGAGTTCCTCTCAAGCTTTGGTGTGCGTTCCCTGTCCAAGGCCTTCGCTGAGCAGCCTCTGGCGTTGAAGCTCAATGGCGACACGCTGTGCGCGCGCTATCAACCGGGCGAATCCGATTCGCGCCTGTACGGCGGCAACTCGAATTGGCGGGGGCCGGTATGGATGCCGGTCAATTACATGCTGATCGAATCGCTGCGCGAGTTTCACCGTTACTACGCGGATGACTTCTCGGTGGAGTACCCGACGGGCAGCGGTTATCTGTCGTCGCTGGAGGAAGTGGCGGACAGCTTAAGTCAGCGTCTGACGGGGTTGTTTCTTCGCGATGAAAATGGCCTGCGCCCTTCAATGGCAGGGTATGCGCAGTTGGAAGCGGACCCGGCGAGTCGTGATTTAGTGTTGTTCCATGAATATTTTCATGGCGAGACCGGGCGTGGGTTGGGGGCCTCCCATCAAACCGGGTGGAGTGCGCTGGTGGCGTTGCTGTTGCAACCGAAAATCTAACGCGAAAAAAAATGGGAGCGGACGTGTCCGCTCCCATTGGGATTCAGGGTTGCCCTTGAATCAGGAAGGGAACAGCTCGCTTAGCTTCATCGCCAGCATCATGTCGCCTTCGGTGCGCAGCTTTCCGCCCATAAAGGCCTGCATGCCGTCGGTGGAGCCGTCGACGATACCTTCCAGGGTTTCGCTGTCCATGACCAGGGTCACTTGGGCGTCCGGGTTTTCGCCTTCCTGCAGCTCGCAGGTGTTGTCTTTGACGATCAGCGAAAAGTTCTTGGTGTCGTCAATGCGGAAACCGAATACCAGGTCCAGGCCGTCGGCAGCGCTTGGGTTGAATTTGGCTTTCATTGCTTCTACAGCTTTAGCTACGTCAGTCATGGTTTCGATCCTTTAGGGTGGAGTCCAGTGACCTTGGGGTCACGGTTGGCCGCATTTCATCGGAAGGTGATGAGTTGCGGCGCCTTCAACAGTTGCAAGTGGGTATGACTGTTGAAGGAAGCCAGTGCCACCTCGCGCCCGCGGAATTTCAGCTGGTTGAGCGAGGTGTTAACAATTTGCCAGTTCAGTTCGAAGGCCTGGGCGGCAGGCATTCGGGTAATCAGGTGGAGCAGGGCGGTGATGGTGCCGCCGGAGGTAAACACCGCGACTTTGTGCGAGTTGTCCGCCGTTTCAAGAATGCGTTGCAAGCCCGCCTGGACGCGTTCGACAAACCCCAGCCAGCTTTCCAGGCCAGGCGGGTCATACGTTCCGGCCAGCCAGCGGTCGATGATCAGGGCGAAGATGCGCTGGAATTCGCCGCGGTTTTGCGCGGCGTTACGCAGGATGTCCAGTGCGTCGGGTTCGGTGGTGAGCAGGTCGGGGAGCAGGGCGCGAATAATCGCGTCGGCATCGAATTCATTGAAGGCGCTGTCGGTCTCCAGGTCGGGAACCGGCAGGCCGAGCGCTGTGTAGCGATCGAAGGCGGCGGTGGCGGTGTGCTGCTGGCGGCGCAGGTCGCCGGCGATGCAACGGTCGAATACCACGCCGAGGTCAGCCAGGTGTTGGCCGAGCACTTGCGCTTGCTCCACGCCTACGGGCGACAGCACGTCATAGTCGTCTGCACCGAAGGAGGCCTGGCCATGTCGAATCAGATAGATGCTGCCCACGTCCGTTTTCCCGGTACGTTGAAAGTCTGGCGAGGTTATGAGGATGCCGGAGAGCTGTCAATGAAAAAACATACGCTTGTTTTAAAAGCTCGTTGGAGGCGCGCCGGCAAGGTTTGAGCGCTGGCTCGAAGACAGTGCCGCCGGTATGCTGGGGCAATCCGCGCGTGGCGCACTGCATTGGTAAGGAGCAACATGGATTTTCTGGCCGAATACGCGAGTTTTCTGGCGAAGACCGTCACTCTGGTGGTGGCTATTCTGGTGGTACTGATCAGCTTCGCGGCGCTGCGCAGCAAGGGTCGTCGTAAATCTGCCGGGCAACTGCAGGTCAACAAGCTCAATGACTTTTACAAAGGCCTGCGTGAGCGGCTGGAATCGACTTTGCTCGACAAGGACCAACTCAAGGCCCTGCGCAAGTCCGAAAGTAAAACCGAAAAAAAGAACAGCAAAAACAAAGCCGAGCCCAAGCCACGGGTGTTCGTGCTGGACTTCGACGGCGACATCAAAGCCTCGGCCACCGAAAGCCTGCGCCACGAGATCACCGCACTGCTCAGCCTGGCCACGCCGAAGGATGAAGTGGTGCTGCGCCTGGAAAGCGGCGGCGGCATGGTGCACAGCTACGGCCTGGCATCCTCGCAACTGGCGCGTATCCGCCAGGCAGGCGTGCCGTTGACCGTGTGCATCGACAAGGTCGCGGCCAGCGGCGGCTACATGATGGCGTGCATCGGCGAGAAGATCATCAGCGCACCGTTCGCCATCCTCGGTTCCATCGGCGTGGTCGCGCAGTTGCCCAACGTCAACCGCCTGCTGAAAAAACACGACATCGACTTTGAAGTGCTGACCGCCGGTGAATATAAACGCACCCTCACTGTGTTTGGCGAAAACACCGAGAAGGGGCGCGAGAAGTTCCAGGAAGACCTGGACATCACCCATCAGCTGTTCAAAAACTTCGTGTCGCGCTATCGCCCGCAACTGGCCATTGATGAAGTCGCCACGGGTGAAGTGTGGCTGGGCGTGGCAGCCCTCGACAAACAACTGGTCGACGAGCTGCAGACCAGCGACGAATACCTGGCCACCAAGGCCAAGGCCGCCGAGGTATTCCACCTGCATTACGCCGAGCGCAAGAGCCTGCAGGAACGCGTCGGCCTGGCGGCCAGCGGCTCTGTGGACCGGGTACTGCTGACCTGGTGGAGCCGCTTGACCCAGCAGCGCTTCTGGTAATCCATACCTGAAAATAGCGGCACCCTGTGGGGCGAGCTCTTTTGCGAAGGCGGTGTAGCCGACAAAGCAACTCTCGGCTCACAGGGTCGCTTCGCAAGCCAGCCCTTACCCCATAAGCCTTGGCGTGGCTGGGGTTACAGATTTTGTAATGATTTAGCTCTGAAGGAAATCTGCTCTTCGGTTGTAGGATTCAGGTCCTTTTCTAATCGTAGGACATGCATGAACACCCTCTCGGAGCCCCCCAGTCGTCTTTCCCCAAGACATCCGTTGCTGCCGTTACCGCTAAAGCCCCCCGTATTCCGTCGACTACCCTTGGTCCGGCCCCATGGACCGCACTTTGTCGTGCCCGGCATTTTGAATATTTCGAATACAGAGACTCTATAAATGGAATGGTTAGCGGATCCAACGGCCTGGCTCGGCCTGTTGACCTTGATTGTGCTGGAACTGGTGCTGGGTATCGACAACCTGGTGTTTATCGCGATCCTGGCGGACAAGCTGCCGCCGGAGCAGCGCGACCGTGCTCGGTTGATCGGTTTGTCCCTGGCATTGCTCATGCGCCTGGGCCTTCTTGCGAGTATTTCCTGGCTCGTGACGCTCACCCAGCCGCTGTTCGAGGTGTTCGACAAGAGTTTCTCCGGCCGTGACCTGATCATGCTCTTCGGTGGTGTGTTCCTGCTGTTCAAGGCCACCATGGAATTGCACGAACGCCTGGAGGGCCATGTGGCCCAACGCACCGGCAATGTGGCGTATGCGATGTTCTGGCCGATCGTGGCGCAGATCGTGGTACTCGACGCGGTGTTCTCCCTGGATGCGGTGATTACGGCCGTCGGCATGGTCGACGAACTGGCGGTGATGATGATCGCGGTGATCATTTCCATTGGCCTGATGATCGTCGCCAGCAAGCCGCTGACGCGCTTCGTCAACGCCCATCCCACCGTGATCATGCTGTGTCTGGGCTTTTTGATGATGATCGGTTTTGCCCTGACCGCCGAAGGCCTGGGTTTCCATATTCCCAAGGGCTACCTGTACGCGGCGATCGGGTTCTCGATCCTGATCGAAGTGTTCAACCAGATCGCCCGCGCCCGTCGCAAGAAGTCGGCACAAGGTGTGTTGCCGGTGCGTGAGCGTACTGCTCATGCGGTGATGCGCTTGCTCGGCGGTCGCAGTCTGGCGGTGGAAGACGTGGGTGAAGAGGTGGCCGACCTGCTGGGTGAGTCGGACGCCGCGCAAGGCCCGCTGTTCGACCGCCGTGAGCGGGTCATGATCAGCGGTGTGCTGCAATTGGCCGAGCGGCCGATCCGCACCCTGATGACGCCGCGGGCCATGGTCGACTTTATCGACCTGGCCGATGATGCCGACACGATTCGCCTGAAGCTGATGCATTCGTCCTACTCGCGCTTGCCGCTGATCCGTAATGGCGCGGTGGATGAGCCCTTGGGCTTTGTGCACAAGAAGGAGTTGCTCAAGGAGTACCTGGCAGGCAACGAGCCAAACCTGGAGCACTTGGCGCGACGTGCGATCAACCTGCTGGAGAGTTTCTCGATCCTCAATGCCCTGGAGCAGATGCGCCAGGAATCGACCCATATCGCCTTTGTGATCAATGAATTCGGGGATTTCATGGGCGTATTGAGCATGACCGACATCCTTGAGTCCATCGCCGGTGAGTTACCGGATGCCAGTGAGATCGAGGGGCCGGATATTGTCGAGGAAGGCGGTGGCTTCCGTGCCAACGGCGCCTTGAACCTCAATCAAGTGCGTCAGCGTACCGGCTTCAAGGCGGTCGCGACCCAGGATTATCAAACCCTGGCAGGGTTGGTAGTGAGTCTGCTCGATCGCCTGCCAAGGGTGGGCGATAGCCTGGAACATGAGGGCTGGCGCTTGACGGTTGCGGCGGTGGAGGAGCGACGGGTGACACAGGTGGCGTTAGTACCGTTGGCGCATAGTCACTGAATACTTCCTCCAGGATCGCTTCCTGTTCCTGCGGTTCACCGATGCCCTTGAGGTTTTCTACCTCAAGGGCATTTTTGTACACCACCAGGGTAGGGGTTCCGTCCACGCCGTCGATTCTCGGGGTTTGGCTGGTGTCCAGCAGCAGGCTTTTGACGCGGTCGGCGTACCGTTCGGCAACGCGGTGGAAGCGTGGGCCAAGCCCGAGACATGCCTGGCAGTACGGTGAGGTAAACAGCACGATGACCAGCGTGTGTTTCTTCAGGATCCGATGGTACTCATCAAGGTCCTTGATAACCGAAGTGATTACGCCCATGAGAACCTCCTTGTGCACCCGGCTTTAATGTTGTCGGGGGTACGCTAAGTCACAGGATTCCCAGCGTCTACTGTCAACCTTCACAGGTAGACGCGCTCGCGTTGTCATTTTGCGGGGCCAACCGCCAATTCAGCCCGAGGAATTTTCCATGGGCGGTCATGCCCGGTAACGGGGCGGTGCTGCACCTCCGTGGCGCTGTCACCCCTGCGTGGGGCCTTCGGTAGCAATTTGATTTCAGATGCTGGCGCAACGCCTCATCTCCTGGCTCCGTCCATCTAGCTGATTAGAAACGAGTTTATGACGACGATAGGTTGCCCTTCAGATGTGTGGCACACTTTCTGCTGTTTATTCCGTTGTTACATACTAAGTTCCGTTATAGCGGAATACACAACCCTTGGAGTGCTTGTCATGCATCACCGACCTTCCGTGTTTACAGCGTGTGTTTTTCTCTTCGCCGCATCGGCTTCCCTCGCAGGCATCGTGCAGGCGGCGGACAGCAAGCTCGACAACGTGCTCAAGCGTGGGCACCTGATCGTGGGTACAGGCAGTACCAATGCGCCGTGGCACTTCCAGGGAGCGGATGGCAAGTTGCAGGGTTTTGATATCGACATCGGCCGCATCGTGGCCAAAGGGCTGTTCAACGACCCGACCAAGGTCGAGTTCGTGGTGCAGTCGTCCGACGCACGTATTCCCAACCTGCTGACCGACAAGGTCGACATGAGCTGTCAGTTCATCACCGTCACCGCCAGCCGTGCCCAGCAGGTGGCGTTCACCCTGCCGTACTACCGCGAAGGGGTGGGTCTGCTGTTGCCGGCCAACAGCAAGTACAAAGAGATTGAAGACCTGCAGGCGGCTGGCGACGGCGTCACCGTGGCGGTGCTGCAAAACGTGTACGCCGAAGAACTGGTGCACCAGGCGTTGCCCAAAGCCAAGGTCGACCAGTACGACAGCGTCGACCTGATGTACCAGGCCGTGAACTCCGGTCGCGCCGATGCCGCCGCCACCGACCAGTCCTCGGTCAAATACCTGATGGTGCAGAACCCGGGCCGCTACCGCAGTCCGGCGTACGCCTGGAGCCCGCAAACTTATGCGTGTGCCGTCAAGCGTGGCGACCAGGACTGGCTGAATTTCGTCAACACTGCGCTGCATGAAGCCATGACCGGTGTGGAATTCCCGACCTACAAGGCCTCGTTCAAACAGTGGTTCGGTGTCGACCTGCCAGAGCCGGCGATCGGTTTTCCTGTTGAATTCAAGTGATTCGGAACAACCGGGGCGCCCGTCATTGCGCCCCAACTAGGTACTGCTGACCATGAACTATCAGTTGAACTTTGCCGCCGTATGGCGCGATTTCGACACGTTGCTGGCGGGGCTCGGTCTGGGCTTGCAACTGGCATTGCTGTCGATCGCCATCGGTTGCGTGATCGGCCTGCTGATGGCGTTTGCCATGCTGTCCAAGCACCGTGCGTTGCGAATCTTCGCCTCGGTGTACGTGACGGTGATCCGCAATACGCCGATCCTGGTGCTGATCCTGTTGATCTACTTCGCGTTGCCGAGCCTGGGCATCCGGTTGGACAAGATCCCCTCGTTCATCATCACCCTGTCGCTGTACGCCGGCGCCTACCTCACCGAGGTGTTCCGCGCCGGGCTGTTGAATATTCCCAAAGGCTTGCGTGAAGCCGGGCTGGCGATCGGCCTGGGTGAGTGGCGTATCCGCGCCTACATCACCGTGCCGGTGATGCTGCGCAACGTGCTGCCGGCGCTGTCGAACAACTTTATCTCGCTGTTCAAGGACACCTCGCTGGCCGCTGCGATTGCGGTACCCGAGCTGACCTATTACGCCCGCAAGATCAACGTTGAAAGCTACCGGGTGATCGAAACCTGGCTGGTCACGACCGCGCTCTACGTCGCTGCCTGTTACCTCATTGCCATGCTGCTCCGTTACCTGGAACAGCGTCTGGCAATCCGTCGCTAAGGAGGTTTGCATGTACGAGTCCCCCAGCTGGCTGCATGAGTTGTGGATCGCCCGGGACACCCTCTGGGCGGGGTTTCAGACCAGCATCTATTGCTCGGCGCTGGCGATCATCTTTGGCACCCTGATCGGCATCTTTGCCGGCCTGGTGCTGACCTACGGAAAATTCTGGATGCGTGCGCCGTTTCGTCTCTACGTGGATGTGATCCGCGGCACTCCGGTGTTTGTGCTGGTGCTGGCGTGTTTCTACATGCTGCCGGCCCTCGGTTGGCAGATCAGCGCCTTCCAGGCCGGTGCGGTCGGTCTCACCCTGTTCTGCGGCTCCCACGTGTCGGAAATCGTCCGCGGTGCGCTGCAAGCCATTCCCCGTGGGCAATTGGAAGCGGGCAAGGCGATCGGGCTGACGTTCTACCAGTCCCTGACCTACGTCTTGTTGCCCCAGGCGCTGCGTCAGATCCTGCCGACCTGGGTCAATTCCTCTACGGAAATCGTCAAGGCTTCGACCTTGCTCTCGGTGATCGGCGTGGCCGAATTGCTGCTGAGCACCCAGCAAGTCATCGCGCGCACCTTTATGACCCTGGAGTTCTACCTGTTCGCAGGCTTTATGTTCTTTGTCATCAACTACGCCATTGAGTTATTCGGGCGCTACATTGAAAAGCGGGTGGCCTTGCCATGAACCAACCTCAAACAACCGAGCCGCTGCTGAACATTCGCGGCCTGCGTAAACAATACGGCACGGTCGAAGTGCTCAAGGGTGTCGACTTGTCCATGCAGCGCGGCAACGTGGTGACCTTGATCGGCTCCAGCGGCTCGGGCAAGACCACGCTGCTGCGCTGCGTCAACCTGCTGGAGGAGTTCCAGGGCGGCCAGATCACCCTGGACGGCGAATCCATTGGCTACAGCGAGCTCGACGGCAGGCGCGTGCGGCACCCTGAGCGGGTGATCGCCCAGCACCGGGCGATGACCGGTATGGCATTTCAGCAATTCAACCTGTTCCCGCATTTGAGCGCGTTGCAGAACGTGACCTTGGGCCTGCTCAAGGTGAAGAAGATGGGCAAGGACGAGGCCGTGGCGCTCGCGGAAAAATGGCTGGACCGCGTAGGGCTGCTGGAGCGTCGCAACCACTTCCCCGGCCAGTTGTCCGGCGGCCAGCAACAGCGGGTGGCGATTGCCCGGGCGATTGCGATGAACCCCAGCCTGATGCTGTTCGACGAAGTCACCTCGGCGCTTGACCCGGAATTGGTGGGCGAGGTGCTCAGCGTGATCAAGGGCCTGGCGGAAGAGGGCATGACCATGTTGCTGGTCACCCACGAAATGCGCTTTGCCTATGAGGTCTCGGACCAGATCGTATTCATGAACCAGGGGCGTATTGAGGAGCAGGGCTCGTCGAAAGACATCTTCGAACGGCCGCAGTCGCCGCGCCTGGCGGAATTTTTGAAGAACATTCGTTTTTAATCAGGAGCATTTTTTATGAGCATTACTCGTTACGGCGCCGGCAGCACCGCCGGTGGCGGCCAACCCCGTCCTTTCGCCCGTGCGGTGGAAGCGGACGGCTGGCTCTACGTCTCGGGCCAGGTGCCGGCAGTGGACGGTGAAATCATTACTGGCGGCATCATCGAACAAACCCGGCAGACCATGCGCAATGTGGTGGCGATCCTCGAAGAAGCCGGTTACGAACTCAAGGACGTGGTGCGCGTGGGCGTATGGCTGGAAGACCCACGAGACTTCTGGAGTTTCAACAAGGTGTTCGGTGAGTACTTCACCCCTGAGCACGCGCCTGCGCGCGCCTGTGTACAGGCGAACATGATGGTCGATTGCAAGGTGGAGATCGATTGCGTGGCCTACAGGAAAAAGGGCTAAATGCCCTGATTTGAATGCTGCACAAGCGCCACTACGGCAGCTGTGCAGCATGACCACTATGACCGGACCGACACCGCCATGACCGAAGACACCATCAAGCGCCGCGCCAAAGGCCTGGACCGAGCATTCGATATCCTCGACTTTCTCAAGGAAGTCGGCCAACCCCTGCGCCCGAATGATATTGCCAGCGGCATCGGCAGCCCCAAGTCCACTGTGTATGAATTGGTCGCCTCCCTGCTGGAGCGGCGCATCCTGGAAACCGTGGGCAAGGACGGTCACGTGTACCTGGGTCGTCAGCTGTACTTCCTCGGCCAGGCGCACCTGCGTCATTTCGACCTGACCCGCGAGGCCGACCACGCCTTGCAGGAGATCGTCAGCCAGACCCACGAGACCGCGCAGATGTGCCTGCTCAACGGGCGCAAATACACCGTGGCGCTGATGCGCGAGGGTGAACGGCACTTCCGGATTTCATCGGACATCGGCGAAAACGCGCCCATTCCCTGGACCGCCTCGGGGCGCCTGTTGCTGGGGCACTTGAGCGATCAGCAGATCGTTGACCTGATCGATCACGACGATTTCATCCTGCCGGACGGCCAGCGCCTGGCGCTGGACACTTTTCTGGCGCAAATCCGTCAGGCCACCCTTGATGGGTTCTTCTCCTTCGACAGTGTGGCCGACACCTTTACCCATTGCTTCGCCGCTCCCGTGCGGGACGCGCAAGGCATCAGCATTGCGACCCTGTGCATCGTCGCCCCGCGGGCCGATGCGCTGAAAAACTACAACGACTATCGCCGGGTGTTGATCGAAAGCGCCAACAACCTCGCCCGCCGCATCAACGAATAGGAGTTTTCATGTCTGCCCTCAATGCCGTTGAAAAAGGCGCAGCCGCCGTCGGTGCCCATTTGGTCCGCGACGTCAGCCTGCCGGCCCTGGTGCTGCATCGCGAGGCGCTGGAACACAACATCCGGTGGATGCAGGATTTCGTCAGTAACAGCGGCGCCGAACTGGCACCCCACGGCAAAACCAGCATGATGCCGGCGCTGTTTGAGCGTCAGATCGCCCAGGGCGCCTGGGGTATTACCCTGGCCAACGCCGTGCAGACCCGCGCCGCCTATGCCGGTGGTGTGCGTCGTGTGTTGATGGCCAACCAACTGGTGGGCGCGCCTAACATGGCGTTGATCGCCGAATTGCTGGCCGACAAGGATTTCGATTTCCACTGTATGGTCGATCACCCCGATAACGTCGCCGACCTGGGCCTGTTCTTCGCCGCCCGTGGTCTGCGCCTGAACGTGATGATTGAATATGGCGTGGTCGGCGGCCGTTGCGGTTGCCGCAGCGAGCAGGAGGTGCGCGACCTGGCTCGCGCCATCAAGGCCCAGCCGGCCCTGGCCCTTACCGGTATTGAAGGTTACGAAGGCGTGATCCATGGCGAACACGCCATCAGCGGGATCCGCGACTTCGCCGCCAGCCTGGTGCGCCTGGCGGTGGACCTGCAAGACACGGGCGCGTTCGACTTGCCCAAGCCGATCATCACCGCATCAGGCTCGGCCTGGTACGACCTGATCGCCGAGTCCTTTGAAGCGCAGAACGCCGCCGGCCGTTTCCTCAGCGTGTTGCGCCCCGGCAGCTACGTGGCCCATGACCACGGGATTTACAAAGACGCGCAGTGCTGCGTGCTCGACCGTCGCAGCGACTTGAGCGAGGGCCTGCGCCCGGCGCTGGAAGTCTGGGCCCATGTGCAATCGTTGCCCGAGCCGGGTTTCGCGGTGATCGCCCTAGGCAAACGCGACGTCGCCTACGACGCCGGTTTGCCGGTGCCGCTCAAACGCTACAAGGCGGGCATCGTGCCGGCGCAAGGCGATGACATGAGTGCCTGCAAGGTCACGGCGGTGATGGACCAGCACGCGTTCATGGTCGTGGCGCCAGGGGTTGAGCTGCGCATCGGCGACATCATTTCCTTCGGTACTTCCCATCCGTGCCTGACCTTCGACAAATGGCAGGTCGGCTGCCTGGTGGATGAAGAGTTGCGGGTGATCGAGTCTTTGCATACCTGCTTCTAGACCGCGTCGTGGCCAGCACAGATCACTCGGAGGCTCAGACATGAACAGCAATCCCCGCATCGCCCTGATCGGCGAATGCATGATCGAACTGCAACACCGCGCCGATGGCAGCCTGCAGCAAAGCTTTGGCGGTGACACCTTGAACACCGCGGTGTACCTGCGCCGCGAGTTGGGCGATATCGGCCACGTCGACTACGTCACGGCCCTGGGCGACGACCGTTTCAGCGACGCGATGTGCCAGCAGTGGGCGGATGAAGGTCTGGGGCTGGATAGGGTCCAGCGTCTGCCCGGACGGTTGCCGGGTTTGTACTGCATCCAGACCGACGCCAACGGCGAACGCAAATTCCTGTACTGGCGCAACGAGGCCGCCGTACGCGACTGTTTCACCACCCCGGCGGCCGCACCGATCCTGGCCGCATTGCCGGCGTATGACGTGCTGTATTTCAGCGGTATCACTTTGGCGGTATTGGGGGCGATTGGGCGTGAGCGCCTCTTGCACAGCCTGACCGAAGCGCGTCGGCGTGGCGCCAAGGTGGTGTTCGACAACAACTATCGGCCACGCCTGTGGGCGAGTGTCGAGGCAGCGCGCGCGGCGTATGAGGCGGTATTGGCCGAGGTGGATATCGCCTTGTTGACCGAGGACGACGAGTTGGCCTTGTTTGGTTACGCCGACAGCGAACAGGTGTTTGCGGCGTATCCGGCGATCACCGAAGTGGTGCTCAAGCGTGGCGCGGATGCGTGTCTGATCCGCTGCCATGGCGAGCGCTTTGCCGTGCCGGCGCTAAAGGTCGAACAAGTGGTGGACACGACGGCGGCGGGGGATTCGTTCAGTGCCGCGTATCTGGCCAGTCGGCTCACGGGCGGTTCGCCAGAAGAGGCTGCGCTGGCGGGGCATCGGTTGGCGAGCCGGGTGATTCAGGTGCCGGGCGCACTGATTCCCAGAGGGTGAGTGAATGGCCCCAAGTCACCAAAAGGTCCTCGCCCCCTCAATCCCGGTAAAACACCTGCACCAGGTGATACCCGAACTTGCTCTTGATCGGCCCGTGAACCACTTTTACCGGTTTTTTGAAGATCACCGCATCAATCGCCCCGACCATCTGCCCGGGCCGCACTTCGCCCAAGTCGCCGCCACGCTTGCCGGACGGGCAGGTGGAGTACTTCTTGGCCAGCACATCAAAGGCCTCGCCCTTGGCGATGCGTTGTTTGAGCTGTTCGGCTTCTTCGCTGGTTTTCACCAGAATATGACGGGCTTGGGCTTTCATTGGGCTCTACCAGGTGTGCGACGGCGCGCGATTATGCCTGAACGGGTGGGGCAACGCTGATCATGCTGCGGATTTTAGTCGCCAGCAGGTCAATGGAAAACGGCTTGGCCACCATGTCCATGCCGTCCTCCAGGAAGCCTTGGCGCTCGGCGGCTGTTTCGGCGTAACCGGTCATGAACAGCACCTTGAGGCCCGGACGATGCTGGCGGGCGATTTCCGCCAGTTGCCGGCCGTTCATGCCGGGCAGGCCCACATCGGTGACCAGCAGGTCCACACGCAGATCCGACTCCAGCAGCGGCAGGGCCGTGCGTGAGTCCGCCGCCTGGTGTGCGGTGTAGCCGAGTTCGTCGAGCACATTGACCACCAGCATGCGCACCGCCGGGTCGTCCTCGACCACCACCACAGCTTCACCGGCCAGGGCTACCGGCGCTTCGCCGAGGCTGGCGGGCAGTTCGCTTTCCAGCGACGTGCCGTGCAGGCGCGGCAGGTACAGGCGCACACAGGTGCCCTGGCCCGGCTCACTCTGGATGGTCACGTGGCCGCCGGATTGTTGAGCGAACCCGTAGATCATCGACAGGCCCAGGCCGGTGCCCTGGCCGATGGGTTTGGTGGTGAAGAACGGGTCGAATGCCTTGGCCAGGATCTTCGGCGCCATGCCACTGCCGTTGTCGCTCACGCCAAGCATTACGTAGTCGCCGGCCTTGACCGGCTCGAGGGTGGTGATGTCGGTGCCGTCGAGGTAGCTGTTGGCAGTCTCGATCAGCAGTTCACCGCCGTCCGGCATCGCATCGCGGGCATTGATCACCAGGTTGAGCAGGGCGTTTTCCAATTGGCTGGCGTCGGTGTTGACCGGCCAGATGTCGTGGCCCAGTTGCACCTTAAGGTTGATATGCGCACCTTTGGTGCGCTGGAACAGCTCTTCCAGAGAGGCTACCAACTGGTTCGGGTCGAGTGGGCGACGGTCCAGCGACTGGCGCCGCGAAAATGCCAGCAGGCGATGGGTGAGGGCGGCGGCGCGATGCGCCGAGGACACCGCAGCATCGGTAAAACGACCGATGTCTTCACTGCGCCCAGCGGCGATGTAGCGCTGCATCAGGTCAAGGCTGCCGATAATCCCGGTGAGCATGTTGTTGAAGTCATGGGCGATGCCACCGGTGAGCTGACCCACCGCTTCCATTTTCTGCGCATGGCGCAAGGCATCTTCGGCGCGTTCGCGCTCGAACATCTCGTTTTGCAGACGCTGGTTGGCCTCGGCCAATGCATGGGTACGCTGTGCCACACGCTCTTCGAGGTTTTCGTTGAGGTGGCGCAGGGCCTCTTCGGTGAGTTTGCGTTCGGTTTCATCGTTCACAAAAATGTAGAAGCCATTCACCGAACCGTCATTGCTGAAGCGCGGCAGGTATTTCATCAGCGCATGGCGCGAACGCCCATCGCGATGCGGGGCAATGGTCATGAAACTGCAAGCTTTGCCGTTGAGCGCGGCGGCGATCATGTCTTCACGCTCAGCGTACGCCTCATCGCCGAGTACCTCGCGGATGGTCTTGCCGTACAGCTCCTGAGGCGTCATGCCGAACCACTCAAGGTAGGCGCTGTTGTTGAGGCGAAAGCGCTGCTCGTGGTCGACGTAGCCGATCAACACCGGCATGGCGTTGATGATCAACTGCAACTCGGTCTGGCTTTGGCGCAGGGCCTGCTCGGTGTGCTTGCGCTCGGTGAGGTCCAGCGCGGCGCCCAGGAAACGCGCGGGGCGACCCTGGTGATCCTTGTAGCAGCGACCACGGGCAAACACCCAGCGCACTTGGCCGTCGGCTTGCTGCAGGCGGTATTCCTCAGCGTACTCAGTGCCATGGGTGATGCAATGCTTGATGCTGCGCGCCACCGTGCCGCGGTCTTCCGGGTGCACGCCGTGCAGGTAGTCGCTGATGGGCAGCAGGCCGGCGTTGCTGGGGTCGACGCCGTGCAGGTAGGCGAAATGGGCGTCGGCGATAAAGCGGTCTTCGCCGATATCCCAGTCCCAGGTGCCCACCGCATCGGTCGCCGCCAGTGCCAGTTGCAGGCGTTCTTCAGTGTTGTGCTGGGCCTTGAGGCTGTCTTCGGAGCGCTGTTGCAGTTCGAGGGTCTTGCGGCGGCGTTCGTTGGTTTCGATGGCGGTGACCAGAATGCCGGCCACCGATCCGCGTTCGTCGCGGATTGGGCTGTAGGTCAGGTCGAGCCAGATCTCGGTGTCGCAGTGATTGCGTTGCAACACAAAGCGCTGCTCGCTGAACGTGCGGACCTGGCCCGTGAGCACCGCCTCGTAGACCGGCGCGGTAAAACTTTCCAGTTCCGGCCAGGTCTGGTGCGCCGGTTGGCCCATGGCCTCGGGGTGCTTGTTGCCGGCCAGCCGTGCGAAGCCATCGTTGTACAACTGGGTGAGGTGTTTGCCCCACAGCAGGAGCATCGGCATCGGCGAGTGAACCACGATGTCCACGGCTGTGCGCAGGCTTTGCGGCCAATCGTTGGCCTCACCGAGGGGGCTTTGCGCCCAGTCCAGCCGTGCAATCAATGCAGCGGCTTCGCTACCGGTGGATGTTCCCTTCATAAAAAGCCCTGAGCGTAACGCTTTGAAATATGACAAAAGCCGATTATCCCGCGAGGGGGAATGGCTGACTACCCCTCGAAAAATAGCACGCATTGGCGGTTTGTCTTCAAATGACGGCTGCAGAGCTGAAACCTTTCATCTTTAAGCCAGTTCCGGACGGTCGCGAAACGCCTCCAGAGCCTGCGGGTTGGCCAGCGCATCGGTGTTCTTCACCGGCTCGCCATGCACCACGTTGCGCACCGCCAATTCGACGATCTTGCCGCTGATGGTGCGGGGTATATCGCTGACCGCCAGGATCTTGGCCGGCACATGGCGTGGCGTGGTGTTGGCGCGGATCACCTGGCGGATCTGCTGCTCCAGCGCGTCATCCAGGGTCACGCCGTCATCCAGGCGCACAAACAGCACCACCCGCACATCGTCCTGCCAGCGTTGGCCGATGGCCAGGCTTTCCAGCACTTGTGGGACTTTTTCCACCTGGCGGTAGATCTCCGCCGTGCCAATGCGCACGCCGCCGGGATTGAGTACCGCGTCGGAGCGCCCGTGAATCAACAGGCTGCCGTTGGGGCGTTGTTCGGCGTAGTCGCCCTGGGCCCACACGCCGGGGAACTGGCTGAAATACGAGGCGCGCAGTTTTTGTTGCTGAGGGTCGTTCCACAAGCCAATGGGCATGGCCGGGAAGTGCCGCGTGCACACCAGTTCGCCTTTTTCACCGATCAGCGGCCGGCCCTGGTCGTCCCACACCTCGATCGCCATGGCCAGGCTCTTGCACTGCATCTCGCCGCGCCGCACCGGCAGCACCGGATTACCGATCACAAAGCAGGAGACGATATCGGTGCCGCCGGACATCGACGACAAACACAGCTCACCCTTGATCTCGCGGTACACGTAGTCGTAGCTCTGGGGCGACAGCGGCGAACCGGTGGAAATCAGCCCCTTGAGGCTGCTCAAGTCATGGCTCAGGCGCGGTTGCAGCCCGGCCTTTTCCAGGGTGGTGAGAAATTTGGGGCTGGTACCGAACACGCTGATCTTTTCGGCATCGATCAGGTCGATCAAGCGTTCCGGGCCGGGGTGAAACGGCGAGCCGTCATACAGCACCGCCGTGGCGCCGATGGCCAGCACCGACACCAGCCAGTTCCACATCATCCAACCGCAGGTGGTGTAGTAGAACAGGCAGTCCTCGCGGGACAGGTCGGCATGCAGGCCGTGTTCCTTGAGGTGGGTGAGCAGCACACCGCCAGTGCCGTGGATGATGCACTTGGGCACACCGGTGGTGCCGCTGGAGTAGAGAATGTACAGCGGATGGTCGAACGGCACCGCGACGAATTGCGGCTCACCGCCGGGTTGGTAAAAGTCGCTCCACAGCGCCACCTTGGCGTGGGTGTGATAGTCCTCCACCCGTGCCTCGGGCCGCGTATATGGCACCACAATCAATTGCTCCAGGGACGGCAACCGTTCGAGGATTTCATTGAGCTTGGCGCTTTGGTCGATGGTTTTTCCGGCGTACTGGTAACCGGCGCAGGTGATCAGCACTTTGGGTTCGATCTGGCCGAAACGATCGATCACGCCCTGGGTACCGAAGTCCGGCGAGGAACACGACCAGATCGCCCCCAGGCTGGTGGTGGCGAGCATGCCCACCAGTGTCTGCCAGGTATTGGGCATGCAGGCGGCGACGCGGTCGCCCTGGGCCACACCGGCAGCCCGCAGGCCGCGCTGCAGGCCGGCGACGTGCGCGGCCAGTTCGGCGTAGGAGAGTTGCTCGCGTTGGCCGTCTTCGCTGATGGCCACCACGGCCGGATGCCCGTCACGGCGGCGCAGCAGGTGTTCGGCGAAGTTCAGGGACGCACCGGGAAACCACTGTGCGCTGGGCATTTGGGTACCTTCGATCAGCGCCTTGATGGGCGGGCTGCGAAAGTGCACGTCGAAGAAGGCGACGATGGCCTGCCAGAAGTCCGGGCGCTGGTCGATGCTCCATTGGTGCAGGGCTGGGTAGTCATTGAGCTGCACGCCATGGCGATCATTGATAAAGCGCCGGAACTGGTCCATCCGCGTGTGACGGATGCGTTCGGGGGAGGGTTGCCAGAGGATTTCGGACATCAGCAAGGTCTCTTATTCTTGTAAACATCTAGCTGTCAACATAGCTCAACGGTGGGAGCGAGCATGTCCCTTCCCACAGTAGAGCGTCGGCGTCCGGTTTTATTGTGCCAGCCAGCCGCCGTCGATATTCCACGCAGCACCGCGCACCTGGCGGCCCGCTTCGCTGCACAAAAACAGCACCAGTTCACCCAACTGCGGCGGCGTGACGAATTCCAGTGATGGCTGCTTCTGCGCGAGCAAATCGTGCTGCGCCTGTTGCGGGTCCACCCCCGTGGCGATGCGATCATCAATCTGCTTTTGCACCAGCGGCGTCAACACCCAGCCTGGGCAGATCGCATTGCAGGTCACATTGCTGGTGGCCGTCTCCAGGCCTACCACTTTGGTCAGCCCGATCACCCCGTGCTTGGCCGCTACATAGGCCGCTTTGCCCACCGAACCGACCTGACCATGCACCGAGGCGATGTTGACGATACGTCCCCAGCCCTTGGCCTTCATGCCTGGCAGGCTAAGGCGCGTGCTGTGGAACACCGAGGACAGGTTGATGGCGATGATCGAGTCCCAGCGCTCCGCAGGGAAGTCTTCGACGGCGGCCACGTGCTGGATGCCGGCGTTATTGACCAGAATGTCCACGCCACCGAATTCGCGCTCGGCATAGGCGATCATGTCGGCGATCTGCGCCGGGTCACTGACGTCCGCCGGGTGATGACCGACCTTGCCGCCAAACGCCTGCACCTGGGCGATCACCGCGCTGGCGTCGCCAAAGCCGTTGAGGACCAGATTGGCGCCGGCTTTCGCCAGGCTCAGGGCGATGCCCAGGCCGATGCCGCTGGTGGAGCCGGTGACCAGGGCGGTCTTGCCGTTCAATGTTGTCATGCAAACCTCACACAATGCCGGTGGCGTAGAAAGTACCGATTACCACGAACACCGCAAGGGTCTTGATAATCGTGATGCCGAAAATGTCTTTGTAGGCTTCGCGGTGGGTCAGCCCGGTGACCGCCAGCAGCGTGATCACCGCGCCGTTGTGGGGCAGGGTGTCCATGCCGCCGCTGGCCATGGCGGCCACCCGGTGCAGCACTTCAAGGGGGATATTGGCCGCATGGGCCGCCGCAATAAAACTCTCGGACATGGCCGCCAGCGCGATACTCATGCCGCCGGAGGCGGAACCGGTGATACCGGCCAGCAGCGTCACGGTGATCGCTTCATTGACCAACGGGTTGGGGATGCCCTTGAGCCAGTCCGCCAGCACCAGAAAGCCCGGCAGCGAGGCGATCACCGCACCAAAGCCGTACTCCGACGCGGTGTTCATCGCCGCCAGCAGTGCACCGCTGACCGCACTTTTACTGCCCTCGGCCAACTTGCTTTTGATCGCCGAGAAGCCGAACACCAGCACCACGATAATCCCCACCAGCAACGCCGCCTGCACCGCCCAGATCGCCGTGAGCTTGGCAATGTCGGTGGTTACCGGCGTGCTCATGCCTGGCAGGCTGAGGCTGTGGGTCTTGCCATACCACTGCGGTATCCAGTGGGTGAACAGCAGGTTCATCAGCCCCACCAGAATCAACGGCGACAGCGCGATCCACGGGTTGGGCAGGGTCAGGTTCTCGGCGGTTTCCGGCTCGTTGCGCAGCTCGGTGCCGTAGCCTTCACCCGCTCGCTGGGCTTTGTTGCGTTGGCGTGCCAGGTAGAGCATGCCGGCGCAGAACACGAAGACCGTGCCGATCAAGCCCAGCCACGGCGCCGCCCAGGCGGTGGTGTTGAAGAAGGTGCTGGGGATGATGTTCTGGATCTGCGGCGTGCCGGGCAATGCGTCCATGGTGAACGAAAATGCGCCGAGGGCGATGGTTGCCGGAATCAGCCGCTTGGGGATATTGCTCTGGCGGAACATCTCCGCTGCGAACGGGTACACCGCAAACACCACCACAAACAGCGACACGCCGCCGTAGGTAAGCAGGGCGCAGACCAGCACGATCACCAGCATTGCCTGACGCGTGCCGAGCAAACCGATTGCGGCGGCCACAATGGACCGCGAAAAGCCCGACAGCTCAATCAGCTTGCCGAACACCGCGCCGAGCAGGAACACCGGGAAATACAGCTTGATAAACCCGACCATTTTCTCCATGAACACCCCGGTAAACGCAGGGGCGACGGCGGAAGGGTCGGTGAGCAGGACCGCGCCGAGGGCGGCGATAGGGGCAAACAGGATAACGCTATAGCCACGGTAGGCAGCCAGCATCAACAGCGCGAGAGCTGCCAGGGCAATGATCACACTCATGGTGTGTCTCCAGATGGGATTGTTATTTTTGTGGGTGGTGCTGTGGGAAAGGCTATAGCGAGATACGTGCCATATCTTCAAAGTATTGAAAAATATGGAAATTTTAAGGGCTGACAAACAAAGATTCAGCACGTATCTCTTTTTTGAGACAAGCCAAGATCAAATATGAGAGGGCGCAAGGCCCTAATGAAGCGCTGTTATTCAGCAGATCTGCTTTTCGCGCCTGACTTTTCCCAAGCAAGCTCGCGCTCAAATATATGTCTCTTTATAGAGATAGTGGTCTCTTATGTGAGACTAGGCGATGCCCAGTGCAACCATTTTCTTATAGAGCGTCGACCTGCCCAGCCCCAACCGCCTGGCCGCTTCCACCACATTCCCCTCACATTCCCTGAGCGCCGCGCCAATCACCTGCCGATCAAACCGCTCCCGCGCCGCCGCGAACGTCTCGCCTTCTACCGCCGCCACGGCACTGCCACGCGCCACCGGAGTGAACGTGCCAATCGCCGCGCGAATCTCCCCGGCATTCAACACCAGGTCATCACTCAACAACGCCGCGCGCTCCAGCACATTGCGCAACTCGCGGATGTTCCCCGGCCATGCATGCTGCGCCAACAGTGTCAGGGCTTCCTGGTCCAGCTCATGCCGGCTGTTCAGGTCTTCGAGGATCGCTTCGCTCAACGCCGGAATATCTTCCAGACGCTCGCGCAGCGGGGGCACCTGGATCGGCAGCACATTCAACCGGTAATACAGGTCGGCGCGAAACTCACCGCGCTTGATCGCCGCTTCCAGGTCCATGGACGTGGCCGCGATCACCCGCACATCGCTGTGCAGCATTTCGTTGGAACCTACCGGTTCGAATTCCTTCTCCTGCAACACCCGCAGCAGTTTGCTTTGCAACGGCAGCGGCATATCGCCGATTTCATCGAGGAACAGGGTGCCGCCCTGAGCGATCTGGAATTTGCCGGGACGGCCTTTGCGGTCGGCGCCGGTGAACGCGCCCGGTGCGGTGCCAAAGAACTCGGCCTCCAGCAAGTCGTGGGGAATGGCCGCGCTGTTGATGCTCACAAACGCTTTGTGCGCCCTGGGCGAAGCCCCATGAATGGCCTGGGCCAGCAACTCTTTGCCGGTACCGGTTTCACCGAGCAGCAGCACCGGCGACTCGGCACTTGCACTGCGTCGCGCCCGGCGTTTGACGTCGAGGCTGGCGGCGCTGGTGCCGATAAAGTGCGCAAAGTTGTACTTGCTTTGGCGTTTACGCAGCAGCGAGCGGGTAGAGGCCAACTCCTGCTGCATGCTCAGGTAGCGTTCGATCAGCGGCGACAGGTTGCGCAACTCATCGAACAGCGCAAACCCAATCGCCCCGATCACCGCGCCCGCGTCGTCATGGATCGGCAGGCGCATCACCACCAAGGGGCCTTTGGGCGTGTCCTGGATATCCAGCAGAATCGGCAGATCGCTGCGCACCACCTGGCGCAACAGACTGTTGGAGATCACTTGCTCGCACGGTTGGCCGATGGCTTCTTCGGCGCTGTTAAGACCGAAGCGCTTGGCGTATCGCTCGTTCATCCACACGATATTGGCGTCGCGGTCGACAATCACCGTGCCTTCGCTGGACTGCTCGATGATCTCGAACAGCGACTGGATGGCCAGGCCGCGAACCTGCTGGTAGTCGCTGAGGCGGGTGCTCATGTCGACAGTCCGCACGCTGCAGTCAGCAACTCCCGAGTGTAGGGATGTTGCGGTGACTCAAAGACATCGTGGCTGGCGCCGCTTTCCACCACCTTGCCGTCCTTGATCACGATCATGTCGTGGGCCATGGCACGTACCACTGCCAGGTCATGGCTGATGAACAGGTAGGTCAGGCCGTATTTTTCCTGCAGTTCGCGCAACAGCGCGACCACTTGTTTCTGCACGGTGCGGTCCAGCGCGGAGGTCGGCTCGTCCAGCAGCATCAGCGCCGGCTTGAGCACCAGGGCGCGGGCGATGGCGATGCGTTGGCGCTGGCCGCCGGAAAACTCATGGGGGTAGCGATGGCGGCTGGCGGGATCCAGGCCCACATCCTTGAGCACCTGGATCACTTGTGCATCACGGTCGGCCAGGCTGCACGGCGCATGCACTTCGAGACCTTCGCTGATGATCTGCTGCACCGACATACGCGGGCTGAGGCTGCCGTAGGGATCTTGAAACACTACCTGCATTTGCTTGCGCCATGGACGCATTTGCTGGTGGTTCAGTGGGTCGAGGGCTGCGCCCTGGAAACGGATGCTGCCGCTGGAGTCGATCAAGCGCAAAATCGCCTGGCCCAGGGTGGACTTGCCCGAACCTGATTCACCGACAATGCCCAGGGTCTTGCCGCGCTGCACGCGCAGGCTGATGCCGTCCACCGCGCGCAAGTACGTCTTGCGCTGGAACAGCCCGCCGCCAAGGGGAAACTGCACGGTCAGGTCGTTCACTTCCAGAACCGTCTCACGCGGGTCGCTGCACAGCACATCGCCCGACGGTTCGGCGTCCAGCAACAATTGGCTGTAGGGGTGTTTCGGCGCGGCAAACAAGGTCTCGCAGTCGGCCTGCTCGACAATCTCGCCGGCACGCATCACGCACACCCGCTGGGCCATGCTGCGTACCAGGTTGAGGTCGTGGCTGATCAGCAGCAGCGACATGCCCAGGCGTTGTTGCAGGGACTTGAGCAGCAGCAGGATCTTGCGCTGCACGGTCACGTCCAGCGCGGTGGTGGGTTCGTCGGCGATCAGCAATTCCGGTTCGCAGGCCAGGGCCATCGCGATCATCACCCGCTGGCGTTGGCCACCGGACAGCTGATGGGGGTAAGCCTTGAGGCGCTCCTTGGGGTTCTGGAGGCCCACCAGTTCGAGCAGTTCGAGAATGCGCGCCTGCGCGGCCTTGGCGCCCAGCCCCTTGTGCAGCAACAGGGTTTCGCCGATTTGCTTTTCGATACTGTGCAGCGGGTTCAGCGAGGTCATCGGCTCCTGGAAGATCACCGCAATGCGGTTCCCGCGCAGCTTCTGCAACGTGGCGGCCGGTGCACCGATCAACTCCTGGCCGCGATACTTGATTGAACCGGTGGTGTGGGTGCCGGCCTCGGGCAGCAGTTGCAGGATCGAATGGGCCGTGACCGACTTGCCCGATCCGGACTCGCCCACCAGCGCCAGGCACTCGCCGGGACGCACGTCCAGGCACAGCTTGTTGACGACGGTCTGGCCGCTGAAGGCGACGCTGAGGTCGCGGATTTCGATCAGGTTCATCGGGATTCACTCATGAACGTGGGT
The DNA here is from genome assembly GCF_023148575.1 of Pseudomonas sp. EYE_354. Taxonomy (NCBI): domain Bacteria; kingdom Pseudomonadati; phylum Pseudomonadota; class Gammaproteobacteria; order Pseudomonadales; family Pseudomonadaceae; genus Pseudomonas; species Pseudomonas sp. EYE_354. Next base: position 38,401 of record NZ_JAHXNQ010000019.1, on the reverse strand, counting down.
CGAAGGCGTCACGCAACGCCTCGCCGATAAAGACCAGCAGCGACAGGATCAGCGCCAAGGTAAAAAACGCCGTCAGGCCCAGCCACGGTGCTTGCAGGTTTTGCTTGCCCTGGGCAATCAGCTCACCCAGCGAGGCGCTGCCGGCGGGCATGCCGAAGCCAAGAAAGTCCAGGGCGCTCAAGGTGGAAATTGCCCCGGTCAAGATAAACGGCAGATAGCTCAACGTCGCGGTCATCGCATTGGGCAGGATATGCCGGCGAATGATCTTGCCGTCGCTCAGGCCCAAGGCGCGAGCGGCCTTGACGTACTCCAGGTTGCGCCCGCGCAGGAACTCGGCGCGCACCACGTCCACCAGGGCCAACCAGGAAAACAACGCCATGATGCCCAGCAACCACCAGAAATTCGGCTCGACAAAACCCGACAAAATGATCAACAGGTACAACACCGGCAAGCCGGACCACACCTCAAGCACTCGTTGCCCGATCAAGTCCACCCAGCCGCCGTAGTAACCCTGCAAGGCCCCGGCGGCGATGCCGATAGCCGCGCTGATGGCGGTGAGCGCCAGGGCAAACAGGATCGACACCCGGGCACCGAAGATCACCCGCGCCAGCACATCGCGGGATTGATCATCAGTGCCCAGCCAGTTCACCGCAGACGGGGGGCTGGGGGCAGGTCGGGTCAGTTCGTAGTTGGGCGTGTCATCGCTGAACGGGATGGGCGGGAACAGCATCCAGCCGCCTTCCTTCTTGATCAGCTTTTGCACGTAATCGCTGCGGTAGTCGGCCTGGAACGGCAGTTGGCCTCCGAACTGCTGCTCGGTGTAGCGCTTGAACACCGGGAAATACAGCTCATTTTTGTAGCTCAGCACCAGGGGTTTGTCGTTGGCAATCAGTTCGCCGCCGAGGGTCAGGATAAACAGGCCGATAAACAGCCACAGCGACCACCAGCCACGGCGATTCTTCTTGAACCGTTCGAAACGCCGACGGGCAACGGGAGACAAGTTGATCATCAAGCGTTCCTCGCGGCGAAGTCGATACGCGGGTCCACCAGGGTGTAGCAGAGGTCACCGATGAGTTTTATCAAGAGGCCGAACAGCGTGAAGATAAACAACGAACCGAACACCACCGGATAGTCTCGTGACACGGCGGCTTCGTAACTCATGCGGCCCAGGCCGTCGAGGGAAAAGATCACTTCGATCAAGAGCGAACCAGCGAAGAACACGCTGATGAACGCCTGGGGAATCCCCGAAATCACCAGCAGCATGGCGTTGCGGAACACGTGGCCGTACAGCACCCGTTGCTCGCTCAAGCCTTTGGCCCGTGCCGTCACCACGTATTGGCGCGTGATTTCATTGAGGAACGAGTTCTTGGTGAGAATCGTCAGGGTGGCGAAGCCGCCGATCACCAGGGACGTTACCGGCAGCACCAAGTGCCAGAAGTAGTCGGCAATCTTGCCGACGGCAGTCAGCTCTTCGAAGTTTTCCGAGACCAGACCACGCACCGGAAACCAGTTCAGCGACGTGCCCCCGGCAAACACCACGATCAGGAACATGGCAAACAGAAACGCGGGCATCGCATAGCCGATCACGATGGCCGTGCTGCTCCATACATCAAAGCTGCTGCCGTGGCGTACGGCCTTGCGGATGCCCAGGGGGATAGACACCAGATAGGTGATCAGCGTGGCCCACAGTCCCAGGGAAATGGTGACTGGCATTTTTTCCAGGATCAGGTCGATCACCGTCTTGCCGCGAAAGAAGCTGTTCCCAAAATCCAGTTGGGCATAGCTCTTGAGCATCAGCCAGAGGCGTTCCGGCGCGGGCTTGTCGAAGCCGTACTGTTTCTCGATGTCCTGGATCAGCTTGGGGTCCAGGCCGCGGCTGGCGCGCGAACCACTGCTGATGCCTTCACCGGATGAACCGCCGACACCACCGCCGCCAATCCCCTGCAGGTGGGCAATGGCCTGTTCCACCGGACCACCGGGGGCGGCCTGCACAATCACGAAATTCACCAGCAGGATAATCACCAGGGTCGGGATGATCAGCAGCAGGCGCCGCACGATATAGGCAAACATCAGCGGGCTCCTGCGCGTTTTTTCAGTTCGGCGCTCATCTGCTCATTGGTCAGTGGTACAGGGCTGATTTCCCACCAGGTTTCCAGGGCCTCGTCGTTCTTGGCCTCGACGGCCGGGCGGCCGAAACGGTTCCACCACGCGGCGGAGGTGCCGGGCGGGTAGTAGTTGGGGATCCACAGGTAGTTCCATTGCAGCACCCGGTCCAGAGCATGGGCGTAGGTGAGCATTTTTTGCTGGGTGTCGGCTTTGACCAACCCCTTGATCAGGCTGTCGACGGCGGGATCCTTGAGCACCATGTAGTTATTGGCGCCCGGATCGAAGGCCGCGCTCGAGCCGAAATAGTTGTACAGCTCCATGCCCGGCGACGTGGTCACCGGAAAGCCGGTGACGATCATGTCGTAATCCCGTGTCATCAAACGGTTGACGTACTGGGATGAGTCGATACGGCGGATATTCAAGGTGATGCCGATCTGCGCCAGGTTGCGCTTGTAGGGCAGCAACAGACGTTCCAGGCCCGCCTGGGCGTTGAGAAACGTAAACTCCAGCGGCTCGCCTTCGGCGTTGACCAGCTTGTCGCCGTCGGGTTTCCAGCCTGCTGCTTCCAGCAGGGCCAGGGCTTGCAGCTGTTTATCGCGGATCATGCCGCTGCCATCGGTGACCGGCGCCTTGAATACCTGGCTGAACACCTCCTCAGGCACTTGCCCGCGCAAGGGTTCCAGAATTGCCAGTTCCTCCTTTGTCGGGGGTTGGCTGGCGGCCAGCGGGCTATTGGAAAAGAAGCTCTGCTGGCGGATGTACATATTGCGCATCATCTGCCGGTTGGCCCATTCGAAGTCCCACAGCATCGCCAGGGCCTGGCGCACGCGGCGGTCTTTGAACATCGGCTTTTGCACGTTGAACACGTAACCTTGCGCCGGTTGCGGCATCTCTTTGGCCAAATGGGCGCGTTGCAGACGGCCGTCGTCCAGGGCCGGACCGTTGTAGCCGATGGAGTAGCCGGTGGCGGAGAATTCGCGATTGAAATCATAGGCGCCGCCGCGCAGCACCTGGCGGGCCACTTCGGTGTCGCCGAAGTACTCCAGGCTCAGGTGATCGAAGTTGTACAGGCCGCGACTCACGGGCAGGTCTTTGCCCCACCAGTTCGGGTCGCGGGTAAAAGTGATGGTATTGCCGCCGTCGATCTTGCTGACTTTATACGGGCCGCTGCCCAGCGGCGCTTCATAGCCGCCGCCATTGGCGAAGTCGCGAGTTTTCCACCAGTGTTCGGGGAACACCGGCAGGGTGGCAAGATCCAGGGGCAGGGTCCGATTTTCGTTGCTGGAAAAGTCAAAGCGCACTTGGCGCTCGCCTTCCACTTCAACCTGTTTCACGTCGGCGAACAGCGTGCGAAAGCGCAGGCTGCCTTGGGTCATCAACAAGTCGAAGCTGTAGCGTACGTCCTCGGCGGTGATGGGCTTGCCGTCGGCAAAGCGTGCCTTGGGGTTCAGGTAAAAACGCAGTGACAGGCCGTCCTCGGCGCGCTCCATTTTTTCCGCCACCAGGCCATAGACGGTATAGGGTTCATCCAGGGAGCGCTGGGCCAGGGGCGCATAGAGCCAGCCGTCGACCTGGGACACGCCGATGCCTTTGTCGATATAAGGCAGTACATGGTCAAAGCGTCCGATCTCGATAGCCGAACGCTTTAAGCTGCCGCCCCTGGGGGCATTGGGGTTGGCATAGTCGAAATGGCTGAAACCGGCAGGGTACTTGGCCGCTTCGCCGTACACCGTGAGGTACGGTTGTGGCGCCGCGCTCACGGCGGCACTGGCCAGCAGCAGGGCAAGGGTGGAGCTCAATAGGGTCGAGAAGGCCAATCGCATTATCAGTCTTGAACGCCGCGTAAAGAAGAATAAGGATTTGTACGCTAACGGCATCAGCGTCGCCAGTCATCACATGCACAACGGCCCACCATAAGGCGGGCCGTTGTTTCAAGCATTAGCGCGGGCGGGCATCAGTCCTGACGGCTGGTGACTTCCAGCAGGTGGTAGCCGAACTGAGTCTTGACCGGGCCTTGCACGGTGTTGACTGGCGCGCTGAATACCACGGTGTCGAATTCTTTAACCATCTGCCCTGGACCGAACGAACCCAGGTCGCCGCCTTGACGGCTGGATGGGCAGCTGGAGTTGGCTTTGGCGATTTCTGCGAAATCAGCGCCGCCTTCGATTTGGGCCTTGAGTTCGTTGCACTTGTCTTCAGTGGAAACGAGGATGTGACGGGCGGTGGCTTTGGCCATGAGAGTAACTCCTTGAATAAAAAGGGTGAGCCTACCGGATTCAGGCGGTTATTTCCTGGCAAAGTTCCCGGCAGTCGCGTCAGTGGTGCTGCAGAAGGCTCAGGGCAGCACAATATAGTCGTTCCGCTGGACGGTGGGGCGGTGCGGGCCCTGAACCAGGTGCAGGTAGCGCCCATCAACCAGATCGACAGGCAGGCAGTCGTCCACGTCCAGCACCCCGTCGGTATGGGCCTGGGACCAATGGCGCAGCATCTGTTGTTTGCCTTTGCGGGTGGCTTCCTGTTTGTTGCGGGCGACCACCAGCAGGTAGTGGTGAGCCTCGCCGAAGCTGTCGGCTTCATAGCCACCGAGATTAAGGAAGTACAGGTGATGCGCGTCCGCCTGGGGCGCCAAGTGGCTGAGTTCGACCTTCCAACCGTCGACGCCATCAACCGCCATCCAGGAATCGATATGCACGCCCTTGGGGCTGCCAAACCAGGCGTCGCGCAATTGCGGGTAGGTGGATTGCAGTGAATCTCCTGCGGCAAACACCACATCATGCACCTCGATCCTGGCCCGTGGGTGCTTGCCCCCGAGCATTACGACAAACAGCATTGCGGGTTCTTCCTGGCGGCTTGGCAAAGGGCAACCATACTTCGGTTGAACCCTTTTGTCCTGTCAGTGCCCCACGGTTATCACGCGAAATCCTTAGGAGGTTGTCATGCGTACCATCGATCTTGCGGGCGTTCCCGTGCCTGTCATCGGCCAGGGCACCTGGCGCATGGGTGAAGACCCAGGCCGGCAGCGTGCCGAAGTCGCAGCCCTGCAACTGGGTATCGATGAGGGCATGACCCTGATCGATACCGCCGAAATGTATGGCGAAGGGGGCGCTGAAACGGTGGTGGGTGAAGCCATTCGCGGCAGACGTGACCAGGTGTTCCTGGTGAGCAAGGTCTACCCGCACAATGCCAGTCGCACAGGCATCCCTCGCGCCTGCGAAGCGAGCCTTAAGCGTATGGGCACCGATTATGTCGATCTGTACCTGCTGCATTGGCGTGGTCAATATCCCCTCGAAGAAACGGTTGAAGCGTTTGAGCGCTTACGTGAAGCCGGAAAAATCGGTCGCTGGGGCGTCTCGAATTTTGACGTGGCCGATCTTCAGGAACTCGCATCCCCGGCCTGTGCGACCAATCAGGTGCTCTACAACATTGAAGAGCGCGGTATCGAATTTGATTTGTTGCCTTGGTGGCAGCAACACCATTTACCGTTAATGGCGTATTGCCCGATTGCACAGGGTGGTGAACTGCTGTCCAGCCCGACACTTAAGCAGATCGCCCAGCGGCACGATGCCACCCCCGCCCAGGTTGCCCTGGCTTGGGTCTTGCGCCAGGAAGGTGTGATTGCCATTCCCAAGGCGGTCACGCCGGAGCATGTGCGGCTCAACGCTGCCGCTGCCAAACTGGTGCTTGACGAACATGACCTGGACGCTATTGACCGAGTCTTCGGCGCGCCCAAGCGTAAGCACCCGTTGGCGATGGTGTAGCCGACAGGCAGAAACGGCACCGTCCCTGGCTACCGTTTCTGCCGGGATCCGCCTTAGCCGATAGCGGTGCAACTGCTGGATGCACTGGCGTATGTCCACCAGCAGGGCGTAGTGCATGGTGATGTGAAACCGGCCAACATCATGCTGGGCGATCATGGTGTGCGTTTGTTCGATTTCGGCTTGGGATATGCCCCGGCGCAGCGGGCCGCCGGGTTACCGGGCCTGGACCGCAGCCACATGAACGCCTGGACTCCTGCGTATGCCGCACCGGAACTGCTGGCCGGTGGGTGCCCGTCCGCCAGCGCCGACCTGTATGGCGCGGCGTGTGTACTTTTTGCGTTGGCCCAGGGGCAGCCCCTCGGCAAGCGACCGCCCAATACACCTCTGGAAAAGCCTCGCCAATTACCCAGGCATTGCTGGCCGGCGCTGCGTTCGGCATTGGCCGTTGACCCGGCGTGCCGAGCGCTCTGCGCCGCCGAACTGCGCGACGCGATGGGGCGCCAGCGTCACGCCTTGTTCGGGTGGCGTGGTTAATCGGGCAGCTCATGCAGTTGGCAGTACTCGGACCAGCTCAGGCCGGCCATTTGGGCCACTTCTCTGTGCACTTCCAAACGCTGATGCTCGAAGGCTTCCGGGGAGTCAGCCGTCAGCTTGAGGGTCAGCTCCCAGGCGAATAACCCCAGGCGCTGCGCCTCGGCTTCGAATGCTTCATGCAGGCGTTCGGCGCGGTACTGTGCCAGGGTTTCGCCCTTGACCTGGGCGGCCAGTGGGTTGAGGGTATCCAGTTCTGCGGCCACCTCGGGGTGTTCGTTCAAGAAACGGTCAAGCGCGAGCTGGTGGTTATCGCCAGGGGGTGACAAGGGCGTACTCCAAATCAAAGGGGGGCAGATGCGTATCGGTCTTAGCGAAAACAATAACAGATAGGCGATCAGTACCCGGCCCTTCATCCATTGCCGAAAAACAGCGTGATACCAGGTAAAGGGCTTTCGCTCCCCGTGCCAGGACGTGTAGCGTTAGCCGTGGAGTTTCCGGCCCTGCCGTCCAAGGGCAGAGGGCGACGGGCAGAGGAACGTGTCATGGCGCAAACGCTGTTCAAACTTTTCTTTACTCAACGCCTGGCGGCGCTGGCCAGTACCGAATCGCTACGCGCGATCCGCGAAGGGCTGTTGTGGATTCTGCCGTGCCTGCTGGTATCGGCGAGTTTTCTGATCCTCTCCGAATGTGCCCGGGTGCTGGGCTTCGAGCCTCAGGTCGTGACTTTCCTGGCAGGGTTGCACAACCAGATCAGCTCGGTGATCCCGCTGTTGGTGGCGGCTTCCATCGGTTACATGCTGGCGATCCAGCACCGCTTGCCGCAGTTGCCGGTGGCGTTTCTATGCTTGGCCCACGTGGTGGTGGCGACCTTTATTCTGCGTGAATACCCCAGGGCATCAGCCACGTTCGTGCTGTTTATCGCCATCGCTTCACCGTTGCTCAATGTGCCGGCCATTGCCTGGCTGCACCGACACCGTTGGACCCGGTTGGTCAACGAAGACCTGGTGGGCCACAACCTCAGGGGCACTATCAATATGGTGGTGCCGGGAACCCTCACTGCATTGGCGCTGGTGCTGGTGTTGTCGTTGTTGTTGCAGGTGCCCTATGTGGCGCAGTTGCAGGGCCCTCAGGTCATCAATGCGCTGGCGTCGCCCTACGGCAGCGGCTTGTTTGTGACACTGATGAACTCTCTGTTGTGGTTTTTCGGGATTCACGGCGTCTACGCCATGCAACCGCTGTTCGATGTGCTGGACCAGGCCGTGGTACTCAATGGCGTGGCGTCGGCGGCGGACGAGCCGATCAAATATGTGTTGAACAGCGGCCTCTTGGGCAGTTTTGCCTTTATTGGTGGCTCGGGCGCCGCGTTATGCCTGTTGCTGGCGATCCTGCTGTTTTCCAAAAGCCAATCCATGCGCCTGGTGGCGATAGCGAGCTTGCCGCTGTCGCTGTTCAATGTCAGCGAGGTGCTGCTGTTCGGCTTGCCGATCATCCTCAACCCGCGTTTGTTTATACCGTTTCTAGTGGTGCCCGCCCTGAACGGGATGCTTGCGCTTGGCGTGGTGCAACTGGGGTGGGTATCTCCGGCGGTGGCCAGTGTGCCATTCACCTCCCCGGTGCTGCTCAATGCGTACCTGAGCACCCATGGCGACTGGGCGGCAGTGGCGCTGCAAGTGTCGCTGTTGGGGCTGGGAACCCTGGTGTATGCGCCTTACGTGCGGGCGCTCCATCGCCAGGTGACGGAGGGGGGCACGGTCTATCTCAAATCCCTGGACATGACCTTTCGTGGCCTGGAAGAAAAAGGCCGGTTGCGCGAGCTCGACCCCGTGCTCGCCTCCCACAAGGTCATGGCACGCCAGGCCAATGACCTGAGCCGGATCCAGCAGATCAGCGATTATGAGTTCTATCTGGAGTTCCAGCCGCAAGTGTCTATCCGCACCGGCTTGTGCACCGGTTGCGAAGCGCTGATGCGTGCCCGCGATGCCCAGGGCACGGTGCATTCGCCGTGGGAGTTCCTGCAGTGGCTGGCGCAGGCGGGGTTGATGCCGGACGTGGATGTGTGGGTGGCGTCCCAGGCCGTGCGTCAGTACCAGCGCTGGCAAAAACTCGGGTTCGCGCTGCCGATGACCATCAACATTTCCAGTGCCAGCCTGACCGACGCTGCCTATGGCGATCGCCTGGTGGAGATCCTGGCCCAGGCCCATGGGCAGGTGTCGGTGGAAATTACCGAAGACGCGCTGGTGAGTGATGTCCCGGCTACGCGCCAGACCATCCAGAAGTTGCAGGCCATCGGTGCCAAGGTCTACATCGATGACTTCGGCACCGGCTTCTCGGCCTTGAGTTACCTGCACCAGTTCCCTGTGGACTTCATCAAGATCGACCGCAGTTTTGTGGTGGCCCAACACGATCCGAAGGGCGCCCAGGTCCTGACCGGCATGCTGCGCTTTTGCGAGGCGCTGAACCTGGGGGTGGTGGTCGAAGGGGTAGAGACCGCCGAGCAGTTGGCCTTTTTGAATACCGGCGCCGAGTTGTTTATCCAGGGCTGGTATTTCAGCAAGGCGCTGCCGGGCGATCAGGTCGAAGGCTTTGTGCGCGAGCGCGCGGCCTTGGCCGACGCTCAGGCCGACTCATAGCCGCGCCGGGTCTGTTCGATCTCCTCGACCAGGCCATCGATGCCGGCCAGGCGCGCACGATTGTCGTGGTCCCAGGGGTGAAAGCCCGGTTTGAAGTAGTGCAGCCACGGCACCAGCATCCGTGGGAAAACGCCCCTGGGGCCGTAGAGAAACTTCAACATGCGCCAGAACCCTTTAAGGTGCCCGCCGCTCTTGCGGTCGGCAACGAGCAGGCGCAGGTGGAAGTCCAGCACCACCAACCAGAAAAACACCGTGGTGGTGAGCATGGTGCCGGTGCGCAGCAGGTAGCGCATGGGCCCTGGCTTGATCACCGTGTTCCACACATCGAACGCGACGGCCTTGTGTTCGGTTTCTTCCAAGGCGTGCCAGTACCACATCTGTTGGTAGCCCTTGAGGGAGTTACCGAAGCGCGACGGGTCGCTGAGCAGGATTTCGGCCAGCATCGCGGTGTAGTGCTCAAGGGCAATAGTGATCGCCAGGTTGAAGGCCGGTGGGCAGTGTTTTTTCTGCAGGTCGAGGATGAATTTCAACCGACGGTCCAGGGTGTGTGCCGGCAGGCCGGCGGCTTGCATCAGGTCGTTGTAGGCCACGTGTTCGCGGCTGTGCATGGCCTCCTGGCCGATAAAACCCTGGATTTGTTTTTTCAGCTCCGGGTCATCGATGCGCTGACGGTAGTGGCGCACGCTGTCCATGAAAAACAGCTCGCCCTGGGGAAATAACAGGGACAAGGCGTTGAAAAAATGCGTGATGAACGGGCCTTGTTCATGCCAGTTCTTGATGCGCTCGGCAGGCAAGGCAAAACGCAGGTCGCGGCGAATGGGCAACATGGTGTGGGCTCCTGTTCAGAGACGGGGTTCGTCGTTGGTTTCAAACACCGGCCGGGGTTGTTTGGGTGCCATGCGTTTGCTGGCCAATACCACCAACGCTTGATAGGCGGCCGGCAAACAACGCGCGAGCAGGTCGAGGAAGTAGGCGTCGCGGCCGATCAGCACGCGGCGCTTGTTGTGACGCACGCCTTGCAGGATGACCTTGGCGGCCTGATCGGCATCGGTGATAAAGAGTTTTTCGAAGTCGGCGCGGGCTTGTTGCTCGCTGTGGATCAGAAAGCCAGTCATGTTCGGGTCGATGCGGCTGCTGCGGCAGATGTCGGTCCGGATCCCGCCGGGGTGTACGCAGGTGGCCGACACGCCGCAACGTTGCAGGTCGAGTTCCTGGCGCAGGGCTTCGGTAAAGCCGCGCACGGCGAACTTGGACGCGTTGTAGCCGCTCATGCCCGGTTGGGCGAACAGGCCGAACACGCTGGAGGTGTTGATCACGTGGCCGTCGCCGCTGGCCTTCAGGTACGGCAAAAATGCCTTGGTACCATGCACCACGCCCCAGAAGTTGATGCCGATGATCCATTCCAGGTCGGCGTAGTCCACGCCTTCCACCGTGCTGGACAGCGCCACCCCGGCGTTGTTGAACACCAGGTTGACCCGGCCATGCTCGGCGACGCAGCGCGCGGCCCAATCCTCCATGGCCTGGCGCTCCGACACATCCAGTAATTGGGTGGTGATGGTCACGGGAGACAGGGTGGAGGCCCTGATCAACGTCAGGGTTTCGTCCAGGCCCTGGGCGTTTTTATCCGCCAGCGCCAGATGGCAACCTTCCCGCGCCAACGCCAGCGCCAAGGCGCGCCCCATGCCGGACGCCGCGCCGGTGATGGCCGCGACGCGGCCGTTGAATGACTTCATGACAGGCTCCCCTCTGCATTGGGATGTGGCACTGCGGCTGGGCGGGCCGGCGGATTGATCGGGAGCGGATCGACCACGTAGTCCTTGAGGGCGAACTGGCGGGTGACCTGCTTGAAGCGCCAGGTCGAGCCCGGCCACAGCGTGGTGTTTTTGCCGGTGCGCGGGTCCAGGTACCAGCTTTGGCAGCCGCCGGTGTTCCAGATGGTGCGCTTGAGCTTGTCTTGCAATTGCTGGTTGTAGGCCTGTTCCACCGCCGGTTTGACGTCGACCGTGGCAATACGGCTGCGCTGCATGTGCTGGAGCGCACCGAGGATGTAGGTCACTTGCGCCTCGATCATCAGAATCATCGAGTTGTGACCCAGGCCGGTGTTGGGCCCGACAATCAAAAACAGGTTGGGGTAGCCCGGCACCGTGGTGCCCTTGTAGGCATGGGCACCGTCGCGCCAGGTGTCCATCAGGTCCACCCCGTCGCGGCCGATGATGCAGTCGCGGGGCAGGGGATCGCTGGCCTGGAACCCGGTGCCGAAGATCAGGCAATCGGCCGGGTGTTTGATGCCGTCGGCGGTGATCACCCCGTCGGCCTCGATGCGCAGCACCGGGTCGGTGACCACCTCGACATTGCTGCGTGACAGCGCCGGGTAATAGTCATTGGAGATCAGCACGCGCTTGCAGCCGATGGTGTAGTCCGGTGTGAGGGTTTTGCGCAGGGAGGGGCGGGCCACCTGTTTGTGCAGGTGGCGCAGGGCGATTTTCTGCACCATTTTCATCAGCCGCGGATTCAGCGCAAAACCTACCACTCGGGCCTCCAAAGCCCAGTAGAAGGCGTTGCGCACCAGGCGCTGGGTGAAGGGCAGATGCTTGAACAGCCAGCGCTCGCCCGCTGAAATCGCCCGGTCGGGCTTGGGCATGATCCACGGCGGCGTGCGCTGGAACAGATCGAGATGGGCCACCTGCGGCGCGATCTGCGGCACGAACTGAATGGCACTGGCGCCGGTGCCGATCACCGCCACACGTTTGCCTTTGAGCGAATAGTCGTGATCCCACTGCTGGGAGTGAAAGCGCCTGCCCTTGAAGCTCTCCAGCCCCGGAATATCCGGCAGCGCCGGGCGCGACAGGCCGCCCATCCCCGACACCAGCACCCGTGCACTCAATTGGCGGCCATCGCTGAAGCGCAACTGCCAGCGCTGCTGCTGTTCATCGAACACCGCGCGCTGCAGGCCCATGCCAAAACGCAAGAACGGCGCCAGCCCGAAGCGCTCGGCGCAGTGCTCCAGATAAGCGCGGATCTCCGCCTGTGGTGCGAACTGCCGGGTCCAGTTCGGGTTAGGCGCAAAGGAAAACGAGTACACGTGGGACTGCACATCGCAGGCGCAGCCGGGGTAATGGTTGTCCCTCCACGTGCCACCCAGGGTCTGCGCCTGTTCAGCGACCAGGAAATCGGTGAACCCGGCTTCCTTGAGTTTGATGGCCATGCACAGCCCGGCAAAACCGGAGCCGATGATGGCAATGTCGATTGAGTCACTGTGGGCATTCATAGGCTGTCCTTGATGGGCATCGGATGTGCTCCTGTTTTTGTTGTGTCTTTTAGATAGAACACCATTGCAAAGAAAAATTGAATTAATTATTTTAAAAAAGATTTTAAATAATCTACCTGAAAATGTCGCTTACGCCAGATCCTTGTTCCGCTTGTGCGATTTGTCCGACGGACGCGCATGGCATGGACTGGGTTCGGATCCAAGGTGTGGACGGTAGCTGAGGCCCAGATCAATTCCGGTCGGGTCGCCGGCAGCAGGGATGCGGAGGACCGAGCTATGGCTGTGGAATGGGTGGCCGCTGCGGCGGGCGCAAGTGTGCTGTTATGGGGCTTCAGTACCTGGATGACACGGCGCATTGAAGCGCGCGTGCCGATGATGGGGCGTTGCGTGGAGATCGATGGCGAGCGCTTTCATTATGTGGAGGAGGGCAAGGGCCCGCCGCTGGTGATGATTCATGGGTTGATGGGCAGCAGTCGCAACCTGACCTATGCGTTGTCCGGCCAATTGCGTGAGCACTTTCGGGTGATCACCCTCGACCGCCCCGGCTCGGGTTATTCCACACGCCATAAAGGCACGGCGGCCGACCTGCCGGCCCAGGCGCGGCAAGTGGCGGCGTTTATCCACACATTGGGCCTGGATAAACCCTTGGTGCTGGGGCATTCGCTCGGCGGGGCGATCTCGCTCGCGCTGGCGCTAGACCATCCCGAGGCAGTATCAGGCCTGGTACTGGTCGCGCCGCTGACCCATCCCCAGCCCACCTTGCCCCTGGTGTTCTGGTCACTGGCGGTGCGCCCGGCCCTGTTGCGGCGCCTGGTGGCTCATACCCTCACAGTGCCCATGGGGCTGTTGATGCGCCGCTCAGTGGTCAAGGGCATCTTCGCGCCGGACCCGGCCCCTGACGATTTCGCCACCCGTGGCGGCGGGCTGCTGGGCATGCGCCCCGACAACTTCTATGCCGCCTCCAGCGAAATTGCCCTGGTCAACGATTACTTGCCGGACATGATCAAGCGCTACGGGCAACTGACCCTGCCCATCGGCCTGATCTACGGCGCACAGGACAGGGTTTTGGACGTTCGCAAGCATGGCCAGGCACTCGCCGACCGGGTGCCTGGGCTCAAGCTGCAGTTGGTGGACGGGCGCGGCCATATGTTGCCGATCACCGCCACGGCGCGCGTGGTCGAGGTGGTGCTGCAGGTGGCCAAACGCGTGAAGCCCGTGCAAGGCGCCAGCGTTCTGCATCCCCCTTTTGCCCTGACGAACAAATAAACGTGGCCCTTATGGCGGGTATTCACGGCCTGAAACGCTGGGCGTAGAGACCTGACCAAGTGGCAGAAAAAGAGACTGCCCGGTCACGTCAAAAAGGCCTCGAAAAAGTAGTTGACGACCTAACGATTCCGCGCTATTTATTTAAAAAAATATTTCAATTTATATTTTGAAATGATTTTTGAAATGCCTAAGAGCGAATAAAAATGAAAAAAACGCCTTTTATCGCATGGTTGATTTCCCGGAGCATTCAACGCTCCCTGAACCTTTTTTCCCGGCCTGCTTCCCGCGTGCGGAGGCTGCCATGAACCAGACCCTGGCAACGCCCACCGTCTGGGCCGATGGCAAGCGTCATCTGTGGTGGCTGGGCATCATGCCCCTGGCCACGCCGTTACTGTCCGGGGCGCTGGCGATCAGCACCGGTATCCAGTCGTTGTGGTGGGTCGGCGTATTGGTGATCTTCGGCCTGATTCCTTTGATCGACGGCCTGTTGGGCGAAGACGTCAGCAACCCGCCCGAATCCGCTGTCAGCCACCTTGAATCGCAGCGCTACTACCGCTGGATCGTCTACACCGGGGTGCTCTTCGTGATCAGCTCGGTGGTGATCACCGGCTGGCTGGCCGCCGGCGGCATCAGTTGGATCATCCAGGGCGGCCTGACGCCGGCGGTCGCGGGTCTTGACCCGTCCAGCGGGTTGGCCCAGGTGGCGAGCTACATCACTGCCCGCACCCAGTTGCACGGCGAGCCGAGCCTGTTGACCTACCTGGGCATGGCCATGTCGACAGGTGCCGCCACTGGCATTGCCATCAACACGGCCCATGAGCTGGGTCACAAGCCCAGCGCGCTGGAGGTGTTCCTGGCCAAGGTCACCCTGGCGCCGACGTTCTACGGGCACTTCTACACCGAACACAACCGCGGCCATCACGTGCGGGTGGCCACGCCGGAAGACCCGGCCAGCTCGCGCCTGGGCGAGAGCTTCTGGGCGTTTCTGCCGCGTTCGGTGTGGTTCAGCGCACAGTCGGCGTGGAACCTGGAGCGCGAACGCCTGCGCAAACTCGGCCTGCCGGCATGGCACTGGAAGAACGGCGTGCTCAGTGCCTGGCTGTACAGCGTGGTGCTGTGGGGCGCGATGATTGCCTGGCTGGGCGCGGCGGTGATTCCGTTTCTGGTCATCCAGGGCATTTACGGGTTCTCGTTGTTGGAAGTGGTGAACTACGTCGAACACTACGGCCTTAAACGTCAGAAGTTGCCCAATGGACGTTATGAACGCTGTTCGCCTCGACACTCGTGGAACAGTAATCGGGTTGTGACCAATATTTTTTTGTTCCAGTTGCAACGGCATTCCGATCATCACGCCAACCCCACGCGCAGTTATCAGTCGTTGCGTCACTTCGATGAGTCGCCGCAACTGCCTTACGGTTACGCGAGCATGATTGTCTGGGCCTACGTGCCGTATTTATGGCGCAGGCGCATGGACCATCGCGTGCTTAACCACTATGCCGGGGATATCACACTGACCAATTTGCAGCCGTCACAGCGTTTGAAGTATCTGGCGAAGTACAGCAACAGCGCCAAGCCGTTCTAGTTCAAGTAACACGTGATTCATCCACTCGGGGTGTGAATACCGCGCAGGATTTTATCGCCCCGAGAATGTGGTTTGACCCGAACAACAATAATTAAGGGAAGGACGTACACCATGCACACACCTGCCAGGTTCACCGCCCATATCGTGCTCGCCGCACTGGGCCTGATCACCTATCACCAGGCCCAGGCCGCCCGTATCGAACCGGCCGGCAGCGCCTTTACGGCCCAAGGCCCCATCAGCTTCTCCAAGGGCGCGCTGATCAGCGCCGACTGCACCATCAAGGTGGCCGGCAAGGTCGCGGCCGATGGCGCCTCGGTCAATGTCGACAAAGTGGAGTTCGACGGTGGCCTCAAGTGCAGCCGGGTTGAGGCAATCAACTTGCCGTGGGTATTAGTTGCCAAGGATACGAAAAGCGGCGCCATGTCCAACATCAGCGTGGATGTGCATGCCTTCGGCCTGGGCGGCAAGTGCGGGCCGTCGACGGCCGAGGGCACGTGGGATAACGCCACCGGCAAGTTGGAAGCGGCCAATGTACCGATTGGCGAAGACTGCAAGATCAAAACGGTGTCGATCAAGATGCCGCCCAACTTCAAAGTTGTTGAATAACGCTCGTCCTGTTTGTAGCGGTAATTGAATTGAGATTTGGCTGGAAAGGGAAGTTCTGCAGTTCACCGTGACCTCTCGTTCATGGCCATTACCCCCGGCGAATGACTCGCCATTACATGTGAGGAATAACAATGAAAAGTTTGAAAACCCTCGTGTCGTTGACTGCCTTGACTGTTTGCATGGGTGCGGCTTCCATGGCGAACGCCTATAGCATCTCTCCGGTCAGTACCAGCTTCACCGCGCCAGGCACGATCTCGGTGAAGTCGCCATCTTCCTTCCAGGCCACCGTTAACTGTGGGGCCACGTTTACCGGGAATGTGGATGCAACCGGTGTTGCCAAGATCACTGGCGTGGCAGTGACCGGCGGTGGCCTGTGTGCGCTGCCTAAAATCACCGGTTTGCCTTGGACCTTGACCGCCACTGGGGCGGCTGTCGGCTCGGTGACAAACGTTGGCTACACCATCGCGAGCTCCATCCTGTACCCGGCCTCCAATTGCGGCCCGTCCACCATCGCGGTGGGTTACAGCGGCGGCGTGCTGACCGCCTCCAATCAGACCCTGAGCGGCAGCTGCACCGTGGTGAGCCTGAGCGTGACCCCAAGCCCTGCGCTGACCATCGTGCCTTGAAGGCAGCACAGAACGAAGGGCTGATCACCCGTTGAAAAAAACCGGCGCCTGTACCGGGCGCCGGTCCAAACGTTGAAAGCCGCAAGACGAACCGGCAGGGCTGGCTCAGAGAGATAACAATAAGGAGTGCCGCATGAATAATAAGAAACAACATGTGCAGGTTTTGCTGGGGCTGGCGATGATAGGCGGGGCGCTGGTGGCCGTGCCTGTCCAGGCCGGCGGTTTCTCCACACCGACCTACGGCGCGCCTGGATGGGGCCGTGCATTCGGGGGCGGTTCGCTGTTCAAGAACGACCCGAGTTCGGCGTACAACAACCCGGCGGCGATGGCGTTCGTCGAGCACAACGTCGCGCAATTCACCGTCGACTACGCGCGGATCAAGATCAAGTACAAGGGCGACGCTTCGGATTACGCCGGCAACCCGATTTCCAGCACGCCGCTGGATGCCAACGGTTTCCCCGATGTCGCGGCAACCACCGTCAATAACAACGATGGTGGCCAAGGCGGCTTTACTGCCTGGTTGCCGACCGGCTTCATGGTGATGCCCCTGGGGGATCGCTTCGCGTTCGGCTTGAGTCAGGTCGTGCCCCAAGGGATGCGCTCCACCTGGGATCAGGATTCGAAACTGCGCGACTTCGCCGTGGACACCAAAATTGAAACCGTCGGCTTGACGGGTTCGCTGTCGTTCAAAGTCAACGACCAGTTCTCCATCGGCGGTGGTGTGATCGTGCAGCACAGCAAGGGCTTCGTCAGCCAGAACGTCGACTTGTTATCGGCCGCAGCGGTGTCCGATTCGGTGCTGGGCGGGATCAACTTCCCGTCGGATGTCGGTAATGCGCTGATGCGCGTGAAAGTCGACAATATTTCGGCGGGCTGGTTTACCGGCGTGGTCTGGAAACCCACCGACCGAGACACCCTTGGCCTGAACTATCACGCCAAGATCAAGAACAAGATGACCGGCAAATACAACATGTACGCCGATCAGTTTTCCTACAACCTCATGACCCAGCCGAGCCCGTTCGGCGGTAGCGGTACCTTGGTCAATACCGCTTACCCAGGGCTGGAACTGAAGCCGGACGGTGCCCATGCCAGCGTCCAACTGGACATCCCCGCCACGGCGGGCCTGGACTGGGTGCACCAGTTCAACGACCGTTTCACCCTCGGCGCCAGCGTGACCTGGACAGAGTGGTCCTCGTTCAAGGACCTGACGCTTGAGTCCGGGGGCACCACCATTGTGTCCATTCCCTACAACTACAAAAACACCTGGATGTACTCCCTCGGCGGTGACTACCGCGTGACCGACGAGCTGACCCTGCGCGCAGGTGTGGCCCTTGACCAGACCCCGACGCGCAATTCGACCCGCGACCCCCGCATTCCGGACGGTGACCGTACCTTCCTGTCGCTGGGGGCCGGCTACGACGTGAAAGCCATCAAGGGGCTGAGTGTCGACCTGGCGTATTCGCACCAGTTCGTCCAGGAGGTCAAGCTCAAGACGCAAAACGTCGATCGCCTGGGCGGCGCCAGCCTCAACGGCAAGGCCGAGTCGTCGGGTGATGTGGTGAGTGTGTCGGCCACCTACGCGTTCTGAGGCTTCACCGAGGATGATGGAGGAGGGCACCAAGCGCATCTTGCTGCCTTCCCCAGTGGTTCATCCTCATTCCACGCAGGTCTTAAGCATTGACCCAGGCTGACCCGTTCGGCCGCTGTTTTTTCGCCCGAGCATTAAATAAAAATTTCAAAACAAAATTTGAATTTGTGTTTCCAAGTTTGTAGTGTGGTTTCAAGCCGTCGCTCATACCGAGCGGGACGCGCGTTGGCCATGCCCTGAATCGAGTCGAGGTATCCCCATGGTGATCTGGTTATTGGCGGGTTTCGCAGCAGCGATTGCCCTGGCGTATCGACAAGCGGCCGCGGCCCTGTGGCTGGGCATCGGCCTGATATGGATAGCGGCCGGTTATTTGTTCAACGTGGTGGCGGGGTTCGGCATCACGGTTGCCGCGTTGCTGGTGCTGTTGCCTGCCGTGTTGCTGGCAATCAAACCGCTGCGTCGCACGCTGTTGACCGGCAAGGCCCTCGGCCTGTTTCGTACGATCATGCCGGCGATGTCCGACACTGAGCGTGCGGCCATTGAGTCCGGAACTGTGTGGTGGGACGCCGAGCTGTTCAGCGGCAAACCCGACTGGCAGCGCCTGCTGCAAGCCGCACCGGCGAGCCTGAGCGCCGAAGAACAAGCGTTTCTCGACACGGAAGTGGAAACGTTGTGCGACATCGCCAATGACTGGGAAACCACCCAGGTCTGGCAGGACATGTCCCCCGAAGCCTGGCAGTACACCAAGGACGCGGGCTTTCTCGGCATGATCATTCCCAAGCAGTACGGTGGCAAAGGCTTCTCCCACTACGCGCACTCCCAAGTGGTGATGAAGCTGTCGACACGCTGCTCGGCGGCGGCGATTTCGGTGATGGTGCCCAACTCCCTGGGCCCGGCCGAGCTGCTGCTGCATTACGGCACTGATGCCCAGCGCAATTACTACCTGCCGCGCCTGGCCAGGGGTGAAGACATCCCCTGTTTTGCCCTGACCAGCCCCTATGCCGGCTCGGACGCCGGGGCGATTCCCGACCTGGGCATTGTCTGCAAGGGCCTGCACGAAGGCGAAGAAGTCCTGGGGTTCAAAGTGACCTGGGACAAGCGCTACATCACCCTGGGGCCTATCGCCACCGTGCTGGGCCTGGCGTTCCGTGCGCAAGATCCGGACGGCTTGCTGGGGCCCAAGGGTTCTCTGGGCATCACCTGCGCCTTGATCCCCACGAGCCACCCCGGCGTGAACAGCGGTCGCCGCCACTGGCCGCTCAACGCCGTCTTCCAGAACGGCCCGACCACCGGCAAGGAGGTGTTTATCCCGCTGGAATGGGTCATCGGTGGCCGTGAGCAAGTCGGCAATGGCTGGCGCATGTTGATGGAATGCCTGGCCGCCGGACGTGCGATTTCGCTGCCCTCGGCCAACGTCGGCCTGGGCAAGGTCGCGGTGCGCGGTACCAGCGCCTATGCGGCGATGCGCAAGCAATTCGGCCTGCCCATCGGCAAGTTCGAAGGGGTGCAGGCGCCGTTGGCGCGCATGGCCGGGCATCTGTATGCGTGCGATGCGGTGCGCAAGGTGTCGGTGGCGTCTTTGGATGCCGGTGAAAAACCTTCGGTGATCTCGGCCATCGCCAAATACCACGTCACCGAACGCGCGCGGATCATCGTCAATGACGGTATGGACATCGTCGCCGGCAAGGGCATCTGCATGGGCCCCAACAACTTCCTCGCCCGCGCCTACCAGCAAAGCCCCATCGCCATTACGGTGGAAGGCGCGAACATCATGACCCGCTGCCTGATCATCTTTGGCCAGGGCCTGATTCGCTGCCATCCCTATGTGTTCCGCGAAATGGAAGCGGCGCGCAACCCGGACCGGCGCAAGGCCCTGCACGACTTCGACAGCGCGATGTTCGGCCACCTGAGTTTCGTGCTGGCCAACACCGTACGCGCGGCGGTGCATGCGCTGACCGGTGGCCGCCTGCTGTCCGCGCCGGCCAAGACCGAGCCGGCGCTGGCGTCCTACTATCGTCAGGCCAATCGGCTGTCGGTGGTGCTGGCGTTGATCTCGGATGTGTCCATGGGCGTACTGGGCGGCGCCCTCAAACGCAAGGAAAGTATCACCGGGCGCCTGGGCGATATCCTTTCGCAGCTGTATATCCTGTCCTGCGTGCTCAAGCGCTTTGAGGACGATGGCCGGCCCCAGAGCGACCTGCCGCTGGTGCACTGGTCGGCCCAGGATGCGCTGTTGCGGGCCCATGAAGCCCTCGCCGAAGTCCTCGATAACTACCCCTCCAAAGCCGCTGCGGCGGTGGTGCGGGGCCTGACGTTTCCGTTCGGCATCCCACAGCGCAAGCCGTCGGATCATTTGCTGGCCCAGGTCGCCGACGTGGTGCAGACGCCGGGCGAAACCCGTGACCGCTTGCTGGCCAATTCCTACATCCCACGGCCGGAGATCGACAAGTTGGCTTATGGCGAATTGGGCTTGCGTCTGTTGCCGCAAGTGGAACTGATCGATGCGCGGCTCAAGCCCGCCGTCAAGCAAGGGCTGATCGAGCCGCTGCCGATCTCGACCGCGGCGTTTACGGCCTGGCGCGTCAAAGCGCGAGCGCAGGACCTGATCAGCGAGGACGAGGAAGGGTTGCTGGCGCGCTACGTGGAATTTGCCGATCACGCGATCCAGGTGGACGACTTCCCGCAGGACTTCGGCTTGCTGGAAGCCTTGCAGCAGCGCAAGCAGGCGTTGGAACCGGTGACCAAACGCCGCGCCAGCCAGGGCGAAAACGCCTCGGTCAACTGAGGACAAACGCCGCCAGTGTGGGAGGGCGCTTGCCCCTCCCGCAGAACCCAAGTCACGACAGTGTTTTGAGTGGATCTATCTATGAGTGACAGTTACCTAGCGTTCGTCAGTTCCCCCTGGGGCCGCCGCGTGGCGCAGGCGATCGGCTTGCCCCAGCCCGTGCCGTTGCAGCGTCATCGCAGCGGCCAGCCAGGCTTGGCCAACCCGGTGATCGTCGCCGGGGCAGGGCGCCTGGTCGGCGAAGTGCAACGCCTCTTCAGCGCCACCGACACCGTGGCCGCCAGCCCGGCCACCGTTCAGGCACCGTCCACGGTCAAGGTGCAGGGCGCGGTGTTCGACGCCACCGGTGTGACCGACCTGCACCAACTGGATGAGCTGTACGTGTTCTTCCACGCCAACGCCAAACGCCTCGGCCAGCATGCTCGCGTGGTGGTGCTCGGTACCGCGCCGGAACATTGCCAGGACCTGCCCCAGGCCGTCGCCCAACGCGCCCTCGAAGGTCTGGTGCGCTCGCTGGCCAAGGAGCTGCGCCGGGCGATCACCGTGCAGTTGCTCTATGTTGCACCGGGTGCCGAAGACGCGTTGGACAGCAGCCTGCGTTTCTTTCTGTCACGCCGTTCGGCTTATGTTTCGGGGCAAGTAGTGCGCCTGGACAAACCCGTGGACGGCCAGCCAGGCGTCAATTGGGACAAGCCTTTCACCGGCCGCCGTGCGCTGGTCACCGGCGCGTCCCGTGGCATCGGCCTGGCCATCGCCCAGGTGTTGGCCCGCGAGGGCGCCCATGTGGTGTGCGTCGATGTGCCCAATGCTTTGGAGTCGCTGCAACAGGCCGCGAGCCTCGTCGGCGGTTCGGCGTTGCCGCTGGACATCACCGCGCCGGATGCCGCCGCGCTGTTGCTGGCCCACGTCAGCCAGTACGGCGCCTTCGATGTGGTGGTGCACAACGCCGGCATCACCCGCGACAAGACCATCGCCAAAATGCCTGAGCAAGACTGGCGCAGTGTGCTGGCGGTCAACCTTGAGGCGCCGTTGCAGCTGAGCGACGCGTTGCTCGCGCACCAGGGGGTGAACCCCGGCGGGCGCATCGTATGTGTGTCGTCGATTTCCGGCATCGCCGGCAACCTCGGGCAAAGCAACTACGCCACCTCCAAGGCCGGTGTGATCGGTCTGGTCCAGGGCCTGGCCCCGCGTGCAGCGGCGCAGCAGGTGACGGTGAATGCCGTTGCGCCTGGGTTTATCGAAACCCAGATGACCGCGAAGATTCCGCTGATGATTCGCGAGGCGGGGCGGCGCATGAACTCCATGAGCCAGGGCGGACAGCCGATCGACGTGGCCGAAACCATTGCCTGGCTGGCGCACCC
Organism: Pseudomonas sp. EYE_354; assembly: GCF_023148575.1. Classification (NCBI taxonomy): domain Bacteria; kingdom Pseudomonadati; phylum Pseudomonadota; class Gammaproteobacteria; order Pseudomonadales; family Pseudomonadaceae; genus Pseudomonas; species Pseudomonas sp. EYE_354. Next base: position 16,291 of record NZ_JAHXNQ010000019.1, on the reverse strand, counting down.
GGCCTCGGGTGGGGTCAATGGCCAAGTCGTGCGGGTGTGCGGCCAAAGCCTGTTGGGAGCCTGATGCCATGGACTACGTGACCCAGATCATCGACCCACCGCCTTCGCGCACGCGCCTGTTGCTGGACGGCGTACGCGCCCTGCGCAAGCCCAAGCCCGACGGCGATCCGGTGCTGCCGAACGCGCGCCTGGTGCGCTCGGCGGTGGAGTTGTCCGCCGAGGGCATCGCGGCCTACGGCCGGGCCTGCGGTTTTCGCCGTGAGCAGGGCGTGCCGCTGTCTTACCCCCACGTGCTGGCCTTCCCGCTGCACTTGATGCTGCTGACGCGGCCGAGCTTTCCGTACCCAGCGAGCGGCATGGTGCATTTGGCCAACCGCATTCGTCAGCACCAGCGCTTGCACGAGGGCCAGGCGCTGCGCCTGGAAGTGTATGCCGAGCGTTGGGTGGCCCATCCCAAAGGGCAGGCGCTGAGCATCGCCACGCGGGCGTTCAGCGCGGGCACCCTGGCGTGGGAAAGCGACAGCCTGTACTTGCGTCGTGACGTGCCGACCCCTGTCGGTGAACCCTGGGACGACGTTCTGCCGTTGCAGGAACACGGGTTGTTGCGCACCAGGCGCTGGGTGTTGCCGGCGGATCTGGGCCGACGTTTTGCCAAAGTCTCCGGCGATTTCAACCCGATTCACACGTCGGTGGTAGGCGCCAGAATCTTCGGCTTTCGCCGCGCCATTGCCCACGGCATGTGGACCCTGGGCCGCGCACTCGCCGCCCAGCAACCGCCGGGTGGGTTGGCCCAGGCCGAGGCCCATTGTGATTTCAAGTTGCCGATTTATTTGCCCGGCCAGGTCGCGCTGTGGAGCCATCCGGTGAGCGGCCCACGGCGTGAATTTGAGGTGCGCAATTTCGCAGGCGACAAACCCCATATGCGTGGGCTGTTCATTTGGAATGAGAGCGTTCAATGAGTGACTACCGTTTCAACCCGGCCCCCACTCGCCGTGTGGCGATCATCGGCGGCAACCGAATTCCGTTCGCGCGCTCCAACACCCTGTACGCCCACGACAGCAATCAGGATCTTCTGGTGGCGGCACTGCAAGGCCTGGTGGACCGCTACAACCTGCACGGCCAGCGCCTGGGCGAGTTTGCGGCCGGCGCGGTGATCAAGCATTCGCGGGACTTCAACCTGGCGCGTGAGTCGTTGCTCTCCACCACCTTATCCCCGGAAACCCCCGCCTACGACGTGCAACAAGCCTGTGGAACGGGGCTTGAAGCCGCGTTGCTGGTGGCGAATAAAATTACCCTGGGCCAGATCGAGGTGGGCATCGCCGGCGGCGCCGACACCACCTCCGACGCGCCCATCGGCATCAATGAATCCCTGCGCCACACCTTGCTCGCCGCCAACCGCGCGAAAAGCCTGGGCGACAAACTGAAGACGCTGCTCAAGGTGCGGCCGTCGATGTTGTTCAAACCGCTGCTGCCGCGCAACGGCGAGCCGCGTACCGGGTTGTCCATGGGCGAGCACTGCGAAGCCATGGCCCAGCGCTGGCAGATCAAGCGCCTGGCCCAGGACGAGCTGACCCTCACCAGCCATCAGCGCCTGGACGCCGCCTACCGACGCGGCTTCTTCGACGACCTGATCAGCCCCCATCGCGGCCTGGCCCGTGATAACAACCTGCGCGCCGATGCCAGCCTGGAAAAACTCGCTGGCCTGTCACCGGCCTATGACCGGCACAACGGTACGCTCACGGCGGGCAACTCCACGCCGCTGACCGATGGCGCCTCGGTGGTGCTGCTGGCGAGCGAGGAGTGGGCTGCGGCGAACGGCTGGCCGGTGCTGGCCTACCTGCGCACCGGCGAGACGGCGGCGGTGAATTTTGTCGACGGCAGCGAAGGCCTGCTGATGGCGCCGGCCTATGCCGTGCCGCGCATGCTCAAACGCGAAGGCCTGAGCTTTGCCGACTTTGATTTCTTCGAGATTCACGAGGCGTTCGCCGCCCAGGTGCTGTGCACCCTCAAGGCCTGGGAAGACGCCGACTACTGCCGCGAGCGCCTGGGCCTGGAGGCGCCGTTGGGGCCCATCGACCGCGCCAAAATGAACGTCAACGGCGGCTCCCTCGGCTGCGGCCATCCGTTCGCCGCCACCGGCGGCCGGCAATTGGCGGCGCTGGCCAAGATCATCCATGAGAACGGCGGCGGCCGCGGGTTGATCTCGATCTGCGCAGCGGGCGGGCTGGGCATTACCGCCATCGTCGAAAAGTAGCAGGGCCCACCAAAACAACAACAAGGAGACTGCCATGAACGCTATCAGCCTGGAACACACCGAACGGGTGTGGTTGAACGCTTACCTGCCCGGCGTCCCGGCAGACATCGATGCCGCCATCGAGGACTACCCATCGTTACGCGAAGTGTTCGTGGAACACCTGGAAAAATTCCGCGAGCGTGTGGCCTATGTCAGCATCGGCACCGAAATGAGCTACGCCGACTGGCACGTCCAGGGCATCGCGTTTGCCGCCTGGCTGCAAGGCCAGGGCGTACAGCCGGGCGACCGTGTGGCGTTGATGATGCCCAACTGCCTGCAGTACCCGATCTGCCTGTTGGGTACGATCCTGGCCGGCGCGGTGGTGGTCAACGTCAACCCGCTGTACACCGCCCACGAACTCAAACACCTGCTCAAGGACAGTGGCGCCGAGACCGTGGTGATCTTCGAAAACTTCGCCCACACCCTGGAAAAGGCTGTGGCCGGCAGCAGCGTCAAGCGCGTGGTGGTGGCGGCCATCGGTGACTTGCTCGGTGCCTTCAAGGGCGCCGCGATGAACTTCATCCTGCGCCACGTGCAAAAGCAGGTGCCGGCGTTTCACCTGCCTGGCGCGGTGCGCTTCAATCAGGTGCTCAAGCAGGGGCGCGCGCTGAACCACCTGCCGGTGAGCATGGCGCTGGATGACCTGGCCTTCCTGCAATACACCGGCGGCACCACCGGTGATGCCAAGGGCGTGATGCTCAGCCACCGTAATATCATCGCCAACCTGCTGCAGGCCAAGGCCTGGGTCGGTGACCAACTGGACCAGGACAAGCAGGAAACCAACGTCACCCTGTTGCCGCTGTATCACATTTTTTCGCTGACGGTGAACTGCCTGATGTTCATGTGCCTGGGCGGGCGCAACATCCTCATCGCCAACCCACGGGACGTGAAACGGGTGCAGATGATCCTGCGCAAGGAGCGCTTCAACGGCATTGCCGGGGTCAACACCCTGTTCAACGGGCTGCTGGAAAATAAGGACTTCTGCGCACGAGACTTCTCGGACCTGCGCATGGTCATCGCCGGCGGCATGGCCACCCACACTGCCGTGGCCAAGCGTTGGAAGGAGGTGACCGGGCTTCCGATCATCGAAGGCTACGGCCTCACCGAGTGCTCGCCGGTGGTGAGCATCAGCCCCATCGATATCGCCCGCATGCGTGAGATGGACTTCACCGGCAGCATCGGCGTGCCACTGCCCTCGACCTGGGTGCGGTTTGTGCGCGAGGACGGTGGATTGGCTGACATCGGTGAGCCAGGCGAACTGCAAGTACGCGGGCCGCAGGTGATGCAGGGCTACTGGAAACGCCCGCAGGCCACCGCCGAAGTGCTGGATGCCGAGGGCTGGTTGTCCACCGGGGATATCGGTGTGATGGACGAGCGCGGGTACATCCGCCTGGTCGACCGCAAGAAAGACATGATTCTGGTGTCGGGCTTCAACGTGTACCCCAATGAAATCGAAGACGTGGTGGCGCTGCACCCAGGCGTGGCCGAGGTGGCGGCGATTGGGGTGGAGGATGGCGTGACCGGCGAGAGGGTCAAGATCATCGTCGTGCGCAAAGACCCGAGCCTGACCCAGGAGCAGATCCTCGCCCATTGCCGCGAGTACCTGACGGGCTACAAAGTGCCCAGGTATGTGGAGTTTCGCAGCACCGAACTGCCTAAAACGACGGTGGGTAAAGTGCTGCGCCGGGCCTTACGCTGATGTGAAACAACAGGGTTTGGCGTGTTAACTCATACTTCTTCTATTTTCACCCAGCGCTCTTCACGGGCGGCCACGCGAATCGCTGTCGCCAGCCGCTCCACTGCCCATGCGCCGTCAAAGTCAGTGCCATCGGCACCTCTGCCCGCCACGGCCATGATCAATTCCTGCACCTCCAGTGTTTTCAACTCGTTGTAACCCAACTGATGGCCCGCCGCCGGGCTGAACGCGGCGTAGCCGGGCAGGGCGGGGCCGGCCAGCAGCCGCTGGAAGCCGTCTTGGCCGACACGGCACAGGCGCAGTTCGTTTAAACGCTCCTGATCGAAGGCCAGGGTGCCTTTTGTCCCACTGATCTCGAAACCCAGGTGGTTCTTGTAGCCGTGCTTGAGCCAACTGCTGCTGATCGTGCCGCGCGCGCCGTTGGCGAAACGCAGCAGTGCATGCACCTGGTCATCCACCGCGATGGTTTTGACGTCGTTGCCGCCTTTAACGGCAGGGCGCTGGACATGTACGGTCTGGGTATCGGCGCACACGCTGACCACATCCCCCACCAGATAACGCGCCATCGACAGCAGGTGGCTGCCCAGATCGGCCAACGCGCCACCGGCGTGGGCCACTTCACAGCGCCATGACCACGGCGACGTTGGGTCAGCCATAAAATCCTCGCTGAATTCACCCTGGAAACTGATGATTTCACCGAGTTCGCCGCCTGCAATCATTTGCCGCGCCAGGGTGATCATGGGGTTGTGCTGGTAGTTGTAGCCCACCCGGGTGACCACGCCGGCAGCGCTGGCGGCGCGGCGCATGGCGTCGGCCTGTTCCAGACTGACCGCCAGGGGTTTTTCGCAATACACCGCTTTCCCCGCCGCGATCGCGGCCATGGCCATGGGGTAGTGCAAGTGATTGGGCGTGGTGATGGCCACCACATCGACCTTCGGGTCGTCGACCAATGCTTGCCAGTCACCATGGGCTGCGGCAAAGCCCCAGGCCGCGGCGCAGCGTTTGGCCCGCTCGGTATCGGCATCGGCCAGGGCGGCCAGCTTGAGGTGTACCGGCAGTTCGAAAACCGCCCGTGCATTGTTGAAGGCCAGGGCGTGGGCGCGGCCCATGAAGCCTGTGCCGATCAAACCGATTCCGAGTTCACGCATAGCCGTGGTCCTTTGGATTATTGTTTTTAAGGTGCCTATTAGTGGAATAAAAATTCTCTAAACTCAATAGATGGAATAAAAATTCATTGCGCGCCCGGCAATCAGCCTGGCGAATACGGCTATATTCACCACATGGCCAAACGCCGCCAGTTAACAAAAGATAACGTAGCGCCGATTGTCAGACGATTCGAAAGCCCGATAGGATGGCCCCTGCTTCCTCCAGGCGCTCTAGATTGCAGGTTTCAGAGCCCGGGAAGGCGAGACGACCTAACAAAAAATAATAAATGGGAGAAGGTCTATGAGTGAGCCTGTCATGGGTTGGGTTGTTTGCCGCCCACGCGCCGCACGCCGGGTTGCGTTGCTGGCCACAGCGCTCTCGTTGCTGGCGGGGGCTGTGTTGTCGACACCTGTGCTGGCAGCCAGCGATACCGCCGCGCAGCCGGTGTTTGCGATTGAATCCCCCAAGGCCGCCAAAGGCCTGATGATCGATGTGGTCCACGCGGGCAAGCGCCTGGTGGCGGTCGGTGATCGCGGGCATGTCCTCTATTCCGATGACCAGGGCAGCACCTGGAAACAAGCCAAGGTCCCCACCCGACAGTTGCTCACCGCCGTGTTTTTTGTCGATGACAAGCAGGGCTGGGCCGTGGGCCATGACGCGCAGATCCTCGCCAGCACCGATGGCGGCGCCACCTGGGTCCAGCAATACCAAGACCTCAAGCGCGAAGCGCCCTTGCTCGATGTATGGTTCAACGACGCCAGCCACGGCCTGGCCGTAGGCGCCTACGGTGCGCTGATCGAAACCACCGACGGCGGCAAAACCTGGGAAGACGTCAGCGACCGCCTCGACAACGAGGACCAGTTCCACCTCAACGCCATCGCCCATATCAAGGACGCCGGCCTGTTTATCGTCGGGGAGCAGGGCAGCATGTTCCGCTCCAGCGACGAGGGCCAGACCTGGGAAAAACTCGAAGGCCCTTATGAAGGCTCGCTGTTCGGGGTGATCAGCACCGCACAACCGCACACCCTGTTGGCCTATGGCCTGCGCGGCAACCTGTACCGTTCGACCGATTTTGGCAGCACCTGGGAGCAGGTCGAATTGACTGCCGCGCGTGGCGCCCTGGAATTCGGCTTGTCCGGGGCCACCTTGTTGGAGGATGGCTCCATTGTGGTCGTCGGCAACGGCGGCAGCGTGGTGGTCAGCCACGACGACGGCCAGACCTTCGCCGTGTTCAACCGCCCGGACCGTATTTCACTGTCGGCGGTCACCGCGGCAGGCAATGGCAACTTGATTCTGGTCGGGCAGGGCGGTGTTCGTGTCGCCGCGCCGACCGGCGCCGAACCGACAAAACAATAAGAAGGCGGGGAAAGAATGAGCAGTCATCACAACGATAAAGCAACCTTTCTTGAGCGCCTGATCTTCAACAATCGCCCGGCAGTCATCGTCATCTGCCTGCTGGTGAGCGTGTTCCTGTTCTGGCAGGCGACCTTGATTCGCCCGTCCACCAGCTTTGAAAAAATGATCCCCCTGAAACACCCCTTCATCGAAAAAATGATGGAGCACCGCAACGACCTGGCCAACCTGGGCAACACGGTGCGCATCTCGGTGGAGGCCAAGGACGGCGACATCTTCACCAAGGCGTACATGGAGACCCTGCGTCAGATCAACGACGAGGTGTTTTATATCTCCGGCGTCGACCGCTCGGGCCTCAAGTCGCTGTGGAGCCCCAGCGTACGCTGGACCGAAGTGACCGAAGAAGGCTTCGCCGGGGGCGAAGTCATCCCGCAGAGCTACAACGGCTCGGCGCAAAGCCTCGACCAGTTGCGCAACAACGTGCTCAAGTCCGGCCAGGTCGGGCGTCTGGTCTCCAACGACTTCAAATCGAGCATCGTCGATATCCCGCTGCTGGAGTCTTACCCGGACCCGCAGGACCAGGGCAAGTTGCTGGCCCTGGACTACCGCAAGTTCTCCCATGAACTGGAAGAAAAAATTCGCGACAAGTTCGAAGCCCAGAACCCCAACGTCAAGATCCACATCGTCGGCTTTGCCAAGAAGGTCGGTGACCTGATCGACGGCCTGGTGATGGTGGTGCTGTTCTTCGGTATCGCGTTCGTCATCACCCTGGTGCTGCTGTTGTGGTTCACCAACTGCCTGCGCAGCACCATCGCGGTGTTGAGCACCACGCTGGTGGCGGTGGTCTGGCAACTGGGGCTGATGCACTTCTTCGGCTTCGGGCTCGATCCCTATTCGATGCTGGTGCCGTTCCTGATCTTCGCCATCGGGATTTCCCACGGCGTGCAGAAGATCAACGGGATCGCCCTGCAATCGAGCGAAGCCGATAACGCACTGACGGCAGCGCGGCGCACCTTCCGGCAACTGTTCCTGCCGGGGATGATCGCGATCCTGGCGGATGCGGTGGGCTTCATTACCCTGCTGATCATCGACATCGGCGTGATCCGCGAACTGGCCATCGGCGCGTCCATCGGCGTGGCGGTGATCGTGTTCACCAACCTGATCCTGCTACCGGTGGCGATTTCCTATGTCGGTATCAGCAAACGAGCCATCGCTAAAAGCAAGGAAGATGCACACCGCGAGCATCCGTTCTGGCGCCTGCTGTCCAAATTTGCCAGCGCGAAAGTCGCGCCGGTCTCGATCCTGCTGGCGCTGGTCGCTTTTGGCGGCGGCCTTTGGTACAGCCAGAACCTCAAGATCGGCGACCTCGACCAGGGCGCGCCGGAACTGCGCCCGGACTCGCGCTACAACAAAGACAACAACTTCATCATCAGCAACTACTCCACCAGCTCCGACGTATTGGTGGTGATGGTCAAGACCAAGGCCGAAGGCTGTTCGCGGTATGAGGCCATGGCGCCCATCGACCAGTTGATGTGGAAGATGCAGAACACTGAAGGCGTGCAGTCGGCGATCTCGCTGGTGACCGTGTCCAAACAGATGATCAAGGGCATGAACGAGGGCAACCTGAAATGGGAAACCCTGTCGCGTAACCCGGACGTACTGAACAACTCCATCGCCCGCGCCGATGGCCTGTACAACAACAATTGCTCGCTGGCGCCGGTGCTGGTGTTCCTCAACGACCACAAGGCCGAGACCCTCGACCGCGCGGTGCATGCGGTGCAGGACTTCGCCAGGGAGAACAACAAGGACGGCCTGGAATTCATCCTCGCCGCCGGCAACGCCGGGATCGAAGCGGCCACCAACGAGGTGATCAAGGAGTCCGAGCTGACCATCCTGATCCTGGTGTACCTGTGTGTGGCGACCATGTGCATGATCACCTTCCGCTCGTGGGCGGCGACCTTGTGCATCGTGCTGCCGCTGGTGCTCACCTCGGTGCTGGGCAACGCGCTGATGGCGTTCATGGGCATCGGCGTCAAGGTTGCGACCTTGCCGGTGGTGGCGCTGGGCGTGGGAATTGGCGTGGACTACGGCATCTACATCTACAGCCGCCTGGAAAGCTTCCTGCGTGCCGGCCTGCCGTTGCAGGAAGCCTATTACCAGACGCTCAAGTCCACCGGTAAGGCAGTGCTGTTCACCGGTCTGTGCCTGGCCATCGGCGTGTGCACCTGGATTTTTTCGGCGATCAAGTTCCAGGCCGACATGGGCCTGATGCTGACCTTCATGCTCCTGTGGAACATGTTCGGCGCGTTGTGGCTGTTGCCGGCGCTGGCGCGGTTCCTGATCAAACCCGAGAAGCTCGCGGGGCAAAAGGGCAATTCGTTGTTTGCCCACTGACGCGCAAGCGTCGCCGCCCAAACGCCCGACCTGACCGTCGGGCGTTTTTGTTTCCACGGTTACCCACCCGCGCTCAAGGCGCCAATGGCAGGAACCAACGTTCGGCCAGGGCTTTACCGAGCATCCCACGGTGCACAGCCACCACCGCCTGCGGGCTTTGGGCGTTATCCAGCAGGGTGTAATAGCTTTGCCGACGCTGGGCGGCGGTCTTGAGGTGCGCCACGCTGTAGTCGGCTTTGGGGGTGTGTGCGGTGCCGTAGTGAAAGTGCGCGTACCACAGCGGATAGCCCCGGCGATCATTGATCGCATATTCCTGGATAAAGTCTTTGCGCGCGCCGGTCAGCGCAATGCGCTCGCCCAGCATGGCGACCTGCACCAGGCCCTGATCGAATAAAAATTGCAGGTTGCCGCTGGTCGGTGGCAGCTCAAGGCTCAGCGCCGTGCGCAGTTCGTGGCCTTTGCGGGTCAGGCGCGCCACCCCTTGGCGCAGGTCCTCAAGCAGGCGCTGGTCGGCCGCCAGTCTTGCCTCTGCGGGCTGCGCCCCAAGCGCCTGGTCGAGTGCCTGGGCGGCGTTGTCGAGGCGAGTGGCCTCGTTGCTCATCAATTCCTCGATTTCCTGCGGGTGGCGGCACAGTGCTTTGTAACGCTCGGCGCCTTGCAGGTGGCCTTCCAATTGTGTGAGCAGCTTGCGCGCCTTGCCCTTGAGTTCGTTCAAGGGCCTCGCGGCGGCTGGCGGTTCCGGTGTGCGCACCATGCGCACTTCATCCCACAGGTCCTCTTCGCGGCGTGAGTAGGTGGCGATGACCTGGTTGTTGTCCTCCGAACGCACCTCCACCACATCAATTGGCAGGCTGCTGCCGGCGGGCGCCAGATCGCCGATGAGCATCGCGCCGCTGCGAGTTCTGATGAGTTTTTTCTGCGCTCGGCCCGCCCTGATCTTGGGGCGTTTCGGCGGTTTTCTGACGGTTTGCGCGGCGGGTTTGACTTCATTGGCCAACTGTTGCGTGGCGTCTTCGTAGAGTTTTTCGACAAGGGTGTACAGCGCATTGAAGTGGCCGCTTTCCAGTTCCTCGGCATTGACCTCGCGCAGCCCCTGCAAGCCATCCAGCGCCTGTCCGTAACGCTCCACCAGGCTCTCCAGGGTTTCACGGCGCTCCACCGCCGTCAGCTCCAGGGTCTTGAGTTCGGAGTGGGAGCGTACGTGCACGCTCAAAGGGTCGACGATCGCGTTGAGGCCGTCCATCAGGTCCAGCGCCGCGTCCTTGATGCTCAATACCCGCAGGGCCAGCAATTGCAGCTTTACCACGCCGAGGGTGCTGAGTTCGTTTTCCGGGCGGTCGCGGGTCAGGCGCTCGAACACCGCCACGCCTTCCGGACCCTGCTCATACAAAGCCGCCAGTTGGCGGTCCCTGAGTTCAAGGTTGCGCAGGCTGCGCTCATTGATCTGCGCCAGTTCCTTGATAAACGCCAGGTAGCTGACGTAGTGCTCCATGATCACCTGCCGCAACGACAGGCCACCCCCGATAAAGCGGCGATTGCTGGCGTAGAGCTGCTCGCGGTCCTGCTCAGCGCGCACCACGGCTTTGCGGGCATTGTTGAGGGTGTTTTCCCGCAAGGCCAGCACGGTGTCGGCGCTCAGTGCAATACCGTGTTCGATACGTTCATCGAGTGTGTCCAGCAGTTGTTGGAACACGCGGGTCTGGCGCTCCAGGGCGGTGTCGAACTGACGCTGCAGGCCGGCGCGCTGTTGAGCGGTGAAGCGAGGGTCCTGCGCGGCTTTTTCCATCACGCTTTGCGAGACGTCCGCCGCGCGCTGCAGTGCCACTTGCTGGGCCAGGAAGTCGTTGTACTGATCGGTCAGTTGGATCTTGCGCTGGGCCTTGCGCTGGCGCTGCGCGGCCACACGTTTGAGCGGCATGCCGCCGCGCAGGCGCAGGGTGAGGTCGAGATCCCAGCGACCTTGATCGTCGGCCTTTACATAGGGACCCAGGTTGCGGCTGTCGAGCGGGTCGACGATGAGCACATTGCCGTCTTCCAGCAGGTTGACCCGGTAGAGCTGCCGTTCAATCAACACGTGCCACCGGTTGTCCAGCACGTATAAGCCTCTTCGCGGGCCATTGAGGACTGGCGACGGCAGGGTCGGCGGACGCGGCACTTGCAATCGTGCCAGCCGTGCCTTTTGCGTGGCCGTGAGTCGGCGCCGGGCACTGGCGAAGTCCAGTTCCAGGGCGGAACTGCGCTCACCGGGAAATTCGCCGGGCATCACCACCACGCCTTCGGTAACCGTCGGTGCCTTGGGGCGCGGCCACTGTTGCGGCAAGCGGCGCGGTGCGGGCATGCGCAGGGCCTGTTTCTTGACTTTTAAGGCCAAGGGGGTGGCGCTCTCCACGCCCGGCACCAGCTCACCCAGCACATTCGCCAGGTTCATTAACACATCGGCGGCCGCCAGTTCCCGCGTGGTCGGATCGGCGCTGCCAAGCATCGGCACGTCGCGCTGCAGGCTCGCCGTTAGCGCCAGCAGCCACGCGGTGAGCAGGGCGGGGCCGCGCAACAGCGGCAGCAGCAGGGTGTTAAACAGCACGCCACCGATCTCCAGCATCGCCGCCCAGCGGCTGCTTCGGGTCGACATCGATTGGTGGGTGGCCTGGTCGACCAGTGCCCGTGCGTTGCTGCCATAGAGGTACTCCATCACTTGCCCGTTAAGCAGGTATTGCAATAGCTCGTTGCTCGCGCCGTCGTTGGCCAGCCGCGCGGGTGGCGGGGCCAGGAGGTTGGAGAACTCATCGCCCTGGCCGAAGCGCACGTAATGCGGGTGCAGGAAGCCGCCGTTGTCATAGATCGGGCGCGCCTCGTCGCTGAGCCAGGTCAATACGCTGGTCTGCAGCGGCCCAGGCTGCGCGATGGCGTTCAGCAGGGCCGCGCGCGTGGGGAACTCACACAAGGCGTCGGGATACAACGGGCGGTAAAGCAGGTGTGGGCCCTGGCTGTTATCCAGTGGTTCGATGATGAACATGTTGGCGACCACATCCGGCACGGCTTCAGCTTTGCGTAACAGCGCCAGGCAACGAATCACCACCGTGTGTTCATCCACCCGGCGTTCGGCGGCGCCAGGCTCGACCAGCGCCGCGACGTAGCGTGCACCGGTCGCGCCTATCGCGTCTTGTTGCTGCAGGTGCAGTTCCAGCGCCTGTAACGGCAGTTGGTGGCGCATCTGTTCGGCGAACAATCGCATGCGCGCCTCGACGGCCGGGGCGTCGCCGAGCAATTGTTGCTTGAGAAACTCGGGATAGTGCCGGCCAATGTTGACGGTTTCGATCAGGCCGTTGGTGCCGGTCACGAAGTCGGCGGTCAGCCAGTCGGGCAGGTCCAGGCCGTCACGATGGGCCAGGGTCAAGGTGCCGCGCGGCCGGCCCACCAGGTTCTTCAGTGCCAGTTCCGTGAGACTCATGTGGGTGATTTCGACGATGCCGGGGGCGCCGGGATAGCCCGCGTACTCGGTGAAGGTGAGCGTGATTTTATCGGGGTCGTAATGCTCCGGCGACATGGGCGTCGCCCCGGCGGGGAGCGTCCGTTGTTCTTCGCTGCGCAGGGCCTGGCGCAGCCTGTCCAGGGTGAAGGCTTGAATGTCGGTAATGTCACTGAGAAAGGTGCGACCCTTGTTGAGGATCTTGCAGGCGGCCAGCCCCATGCTGTGCTGGCGGTAAGCCTGTTGCTGGGTTGGCGAGGCGCGCTGCAGCCAGTCGGGCAGTTGCGGGCGCAGCAGATGCTCGAACTGCGGCTCGCCGCCCGCAGGCGTGTCGATCAAGTACTGCGCCGGGTCGCTGAGTTCAGCATGCAGCGCCCGCAGCGTCGTCAGCCCCAGCGTGCAGGGCAGGCGCAGCGCCTCAAGGCTTTTGAGTTGGCGATTGAGGATCAGCGCGGCCTGCTGGTCGAACACATCACCCTGGATCTCGTAACGGCGCCAGCTCAGCGTATCGATACGGTAATCGTCGGCCAGTTGCGCGCCCCAGTACTGGCCGAACGCATCAACCGAGGGAAAGTGCTCGACACGCCCGCCGGGTTTGCACAGCAGCACGATCACCTGGGTATCGACCGTGCGCACCAACAGCAGGTGCGAACCGAGCAGCACCGAGTCTCCCATATCGCTGTGCAAGGTGGTCTCCAGAGCATAGGCGTGGGTCTGCGCCAGTCCATGGCGGGCCATGCGTTGATCGCCGTCGGGGCAGTTGATCACCTGTTGCAGGGTGTCGCGTTCAAGATCGGTCAAGTCCGCTTGTTTCAACACGCTGATTTGCAGGCTGTCCAGCAACAGGGTGCTGAGTCGCCGCCAGCGGCTGTGGGACGCCTCGTCGTTTTCATTCCAGTAATCGCTCAATGCGTTTTGCAGGGCGATGGGCACCGACCATGGCAGCTCCCGGATCAGCGTAATGATCCGCTGCATCTCCAACGGTGTGCCCGCCGCGCTGTTCAGGCGCCGGGGCGGTTGCCCGGACAGGAAGGCGGCACGCAAATCCAGCTCATTGACGGGAAGGGGGGTGCCGCTGGCCAGGTAATTGAGCACGTGTGTCATAAGCGGCTCAAAGCGCCAGCCGCCGGAGGCCTCCGGGGTGGCCAGTTGGATCTTGGCAAGGTCCAGATTCAGGCCCGGATAGGCGTCGGTCAGCATTGCGGTCAACAGGTTTTGCACCACGGTGTCAAAGCGCGGGCGACTGGCGAACAGCGCGCTGATGGTGTTGGCCACGCTGGGCAAGGGTGTCGGCATATTGGGGCTCCAGGTTAACTAGTCGGGCATCGCAGCGATGCGCGGTTACTTAACGCTGATCCGGCGAGCGAGGAGAGGTAGCCGGCTACCTCAAGGCCCAAGGCCGCAGTGGGTGCGCGAACCAAACTCGCCTATCATGGGAACTTTCCCCCTTAGATGACTGACTAGTAATGACTGCAGACAACCTGATCGCCGTCCTCGAAACCAGCGATATGCTCCTGATTGACGGCCTGCACGCTTTCGAGTTTCAGCTCGACCAGCAACTGCTGATCACTGCCATGGACGGCCGCGCTGAAAAACGCTGGTGTTTCAGCCTGGAGCAGGTGCAGGCCGCGATTTTCGATAGCACCTTGCAAAGCTGGACTTTGACCGGTGAATCGGGCGAGCACCGCTTGATCTGCATGAGTGCCTTTACCGGCAACAATAACGACGAGGACCACGCCGATGATGATGCGTAAATTCTGGCCCCTGCTGATGGCAGGCAGTGTCGGTGCGATGTCGGTACAGGCCGCACCGGCCGACATCCATGAGTTGCTGGTGGGCAGCTACACCGCCGGCACCAGCGAAGGCATCTACCGCCTGCAGTTCGACAGCCGCACCGGCCAGTTCCAGAGCCAGCCGGTACTGGCGGCACAGGCGGCCAACCCGTCGTGGCTGACGGTCTCCAAAGACCAGACACACTTGTTTGTGGTCAACGAGAATGGTCCCGGCCAGAAAGACGCCGTCGGCCGCGTGAGCAGCTATAGCATCGACCCCAAGACGCACCAGTTGACCTTGATCAACCAGGTGCAAAGCCTGGGCAACGAGCCGACCCATTCCAGCCTTGCTGCTGATGGGCGCTACCTGTTCGTGGCCAACTATTCGGTCCTCGAAGATCCGGGCGGCAGCCTGGCGATCCTGCCGGTGGACGCCAGCGGCAAGCTGTCACCGCCCGTGCAGTTGAGCGGGCACCCGGCCAGCCGTGTGAACCCTGAGCGCCAGGCCTCCAACCACGTGCATTCGGTGGTGTCGTCGCCGGATGGCAAGTACGTATTTGTGCAGGACCTGGGGGCCGACAAAGTATTTGCCTACCGCTACGACCCCAAGGCCAACCACGAACAACCACTGACCCCGGCAGACCCGGCCTCGGTGCAACTGCCGCCGGGCAGCGGCCCGCGTCACCTGTTGTTCAGCGCTGACGGCAAACATGCGTGGCTGACCACCGAGATGAGCGCCCAGGTGGCGGTGTTCGATTACCGCGACGGCAAGCTGACCCAGACCCAGTTGGTGGACTATGCCGTCGGCCAACCGGTGTCGGACAAAGCCGGCGCGGCGCTGCATGCGTCAAGCGATGGCAAGTTTCTCTACGTGAGCAACCGCGGCACGGCCAACCATATCCTGGTGTTCAGCATTGACCCGGCCACGGCGCACCTCAAGCAAGTGCAGCAGCGCTCGGTGGAAGGCGACCACCCCCGCGAATTCGCCCTGGACCCCAGCGGCAAATTCCTGCTGATTGCCAACCAGAAAAGCAATGAAATCGTGGTGGTCGAGCGTGATCCCAAGACCGGCCTGCTGGGTAAAACCGTGCAGACATTGGCCATCGATGCCCCCAGCGACCTCAAGTTCCTGGTGCGTCAATAAGCCACAGGCCCCGCAACACGGGGCCTGAGTCTTTGTATTAATTGTATTAATAGCGGCTACTGTTTCAAAGCATTTCTAAGGTGTCACCCTCGGGCGTAAGTTCGGTTCCAAGGCCTTCACCGGCCACCCAACCAAACGCACACGAGGGTTACCGACATGAACTTCAATCTCTTCTCCGTTATCGCTGCTTCCGCCGTTTCCGCCACGGTGGCCTTGCCCGCTGCAGTCAGTGTGGAAGTCAGTGGCAAACGTTCCAGCACCAGCGCCTACACCCAGAAATACTTGCAGCAAAGCGCCAACTTCTATGCCGCCCTGGATCACAAAACCCAGCACTGAGCTTCAGGCCGCAGTCAGCCGCCGGCACATTCGGCCAAAGATCGATGACTACCTTGATTTACCGGCCTATCGGACCTGTGGGTGCGAATACGGAAGCGTCTTTCTTGTAAAGTCGAATCTTCCGACATTAATCACCGATAACCAATCTTTACTCTTTGGGCTTTCGCAGCTCAGGGATTGGAGACATGGCTTCCAGCGTTTCACCAAGCGTTTTTTTCGACCATACCCGCCACATTTTGTGGGTCCGCAACCTGGCGGCCCAGCTCGATGTCCTGGCCTTCGACGGCCAGGAGCACCTGAGTCAGCCGTTCCTTTATCGGGTGGAGTTCACCAGCACCGAATGTGACCTGGCCGCCGACAGTCTGCTCGGCCAGGACGCCAGTTTCAGCCTGCACGCCGCGCCCCGAACGCTGCCGCTGTTTAGCCTGAACCCGCCGCCGATCAAACCGCTGCGTACGCTGTATGGCGTGGTCACGGGCTTCAAACGCCTGTCCGGGTCCAACGATCAGGCTGTCTACGAGATTACCTTGCAGCCGCGTCTGGCCCTGCTCGACCGTGGCCGGCAGTTCCGTATCTACCAGCATCAGTCGGTGCCTGAAATCGTCGAGAGCATTCTGCGCGGTCGTCACGACCTGGAAGGCCAGGACTTTTTCTTCAGATTGGCATGCGAACACCCCAAGCGTGAACAGGT